>JAJYEB010000039.1 GCA_021790375.1 Chloroflexota bacterium
CGCGGATCGTCCGTGTCGTAGCCGTACAGGGTGGGCATGTCGTACGCGATCGACAGGCCGGTCTGGCCGGCGTCCAGCAGCTGGTGGAACCGGGCGTTGGTGTCCTCAGCGGACCCGAACCCGGCGAACATCCGCATGGTCCACAGGCGGCCCCGGTACCCGGTCACGTGGATCCCGCGGGTGAACGGCGGCTCGCCCGGGAACCCGACCGTCTCCAGGGGGTCCCGTCCGTCCAGGTCGAGCGGCGTGTACAGGCGCCGCACCTCGATGTCGCCGAGGGTCCGGAAGTGGGAGCGCCGCTCGGGGTTGCGCCCCAGCGCGGGGCCGAGCCGCTCGTGCTCCCAGCGCTCCCGGGCCGTGCGCCAGGCCTCGTCCATGCGGGCGACTGTAGCACGAGCGGGGGTGCCGGCAGAGCGGCCTGGCACGAGCGCGAAGTGCAGACGGATGCGAGAATCGCGCCCGTGCCGACCCGTTCCCACCGCGCGATCACGCTGCTTGCGGCCGTCCTGCTCGGCCTTCCGCTCGTCACCGCCTGTTCGGCGAGCGCGAGTCCGAACCCGTCCGGTCCGTGCAACGGTGCCGACGAGCAGAGCGCCCCCGGCTTCTACCCCGAGCTCGAACGGCTCCTCCCGACGCAGGTCGCCGGGCAG
This sequence comes from Chloroflexota bacterium, assembly GCA_021790375.1. GTDB lineage: Bacteria > Chloroflexota > Limnocylindria > Limnocylindrales > CSP1-4 > JAJYNJ01. The sequence goes on from JAJYEB010000039.1 coordinate 651, forward strand.
AAGACCACGAGTGTCCGGAGCGGCCGCTACTGCTCGGCGCAGACGCTCGGATCCCTGGCGAAGGACGGAATCCACGAGCTCCAGTTCGCCGGCGCCGCGCTGCCGGACCCGCAGAACAAGGCCGCCGGACTCGCCGTGGTGGTGTACCGGGCGGCCGGCATGACGCTCAACCAGCTCGCCGACGCACAGGCGAACGGGGCAGGCAACACGCAGGGAGCAGCGGGCGTCACGGCCCAGCGCACCACGATGTCCGGGCACTCCGGGATCCGGATCGACGTCACCGTGCAGTCCGGTCCGGAGATGATGTTCTTCTGGCCGGCCGCGACCCCGGGGGTGTTCGACGCGGTCACCGGGATCGGCGTCACGCAGGCCCAGGTGGAAGCGGCGGTTGCCGCCTTCGGCGCGGCCCGGGAGCCGGCGCAGACTCCGGCGGCGAGCGCAGCCGGGCCGGTCGCCGGCGGGTAGGGGGCGGCGGGCGCCCCACGGCCGGGCGTCCCACGGCCGGGCGCCCCAGGGTCGGGCGCCCCAGGGTCGGGCGCCCCAGGGTCGGGCGCCCCAGGGCCGGGCGTCCCAGGGCCGGGCGCCCCAGGGTCGGCCGTGTCCTGCCCCCGGCCGCCGGCCGCCGGCCGCCTCGCAGGCCTACTGCGCGGACAGCGGGACCGGCTGCAGGGCTCGAAGGGCGGGCCCTCGCGCCATGTGACGCAGTTCCGCCCGCAGCCGGTCGAGCCGCCCCGCCTCGTCGTCCTCCGTGAACGCCTCCATGAAGCCCGCCACCTCGGCCGGCCATCGCGCCAGCAGATCCCTGCCCCACGCCTCCAGCCCCTCCGCCCAGCCGTCCCGCTCGTGCCCGGCCCGGAGACGGAGCAGGGCATCCTCGACCGCATCCCAGAGCACCGCCTCGAGCACGTCTTCGCCGAACGCCGCGCCGGCCGCCCGCATCCGCTCCCGCTCGCCGCTCATGGTTTCCTCCGTCGGGCTCATCGACCGAGCCGGCTCTCGGCGCCGTGACAGCGCCTGCGCCCGTGCCGTGGACTCCGCCCCGGCCGTTCTGGTCGACCTTGCCGCGGCCCCGTGCCAGCTAGGGTGGCACGGGGTTCCTAGGTGGCGCGAGCCGGCTGCGGCGTCCGAGGTTCCGGTAACGGGGGTGGCCGCGGGCGTCCATGCTCCGGTGGCGCGGGCCGCTGCGGCGCGCACACGCGGTGAGTCGGGACATTTCTGGACGGGAGGCGCGTCAGCTGCCGGCGGACCCGTGACCATGATCCCGGTTCATCGGTCGTAGTGTTGCGGGGCCGGCCGTCTGGCGACCTGCGCGTGCAGCGGTCCGTGCGTGGCTGTTCGGGAGGTACGGCTCCACCGCGCGCGACCGGCAATCCGGGGTCCGCGGTGTGCGGCGCGGGGCGCCTGCCCGCCCCGGAAACCCGGCGCGATCGCCAGGGATGGCGGCGGGCGATCGGAGCCGCTCCGGCAACACTTGTAGTGATACGGCCGCCACGGGCCGCATGTCGCCACGGGCGCATTGCCGCCACGGGCCGCATGCCGCCACGGGCGCATTGCCGCCACGGGCCGCATGCCGCCGCAGGCACCATGGCCGCCACGGGTGCATTGCCGCCACGGGGTGGTGCATGGCGGCGCCGGTCCTTTGTGCGGCCCCACCGGTACCCCCGTCCCATGGCCGCGCGCCGCCGCGACGACGACGATCGGGGTGGCCGCCGATCCAACGGTCCGGGACAGACCCGAGGCGTCGACAACCGGGCCGCGCACCTTCGTTGCCCTCGCTTTCAGGGGCGGTGGACTCCACCGCAGCAGAGGACGCGGGGTGCGCGGCAACGGGTCGAGTGACAGGCACTCCCGGCCGACGGGCCGGACGAGCGGGTCGGCGGCCGCCACCGCACCGCGGAGCCGCCACCGCACCGTGGGCCGCCACCGGACGAGCGGGTCGCCACCGGACGAGCGGGTCGCCACCGACCGCGGGATGCCACCGCACCGCGGAGCCGCCACTGAACCGCGGGCCGCCACTGCACCGGAGGCTGCCACCGACCGCGGGATGCCACCGCACCGCGGAGCCGCCACTGAACCGCGGGCCGCCACTGCACCGGAGGCTGCCACCGCGCTGCGGGCTGCCACCACGATCGCGGGCACACATCCCGTCGCGGGCCTGGCCCCGGCGGCACCCGCCCCGGGCCGTGGGCTCAGCCCGCGCGCCCCCCGCCGAACCCTGGCGCCGAGGGCCGCACACGGCGCTGGACCCCCCTCGCGTCCATGTCGTCGCGGATCACGCGCGCCCGTATCACCAGCGCGTGGTCCCGGGTGATCGTGCGCGCGATCCAGTCGATGTACGTCGGCTCCTGGACCTCCACCTCGCCCAGCGTGCTGCCCCGGAACTTGCCGAACTCGAGGACCGTGCCGCGAGCCTCCTCGAGCGAGGGCAGCCGCGGCGATCGTCCCGGGTTCCGGCGCCGAAGGACCGGCCCGCACGGGTCGCTCGACCGGAGCGGTTCCTGGGCGGCGCGCCGTTCGCGGTTGCCCAGCGGCCGATGGCCGTCCAGGGTCACCCCGGCGCGCCCGAGCGTGGCATTGCGCCGGTGGAAGACCGGCGACGTGTCGAACCGGGCGGTGACCGGGCGGGTGGGCCGGGGCCGTGGCGGTCCCGATGGCTCGGGCCCGGCGGTCGCGTCGAAGACCGGGCCGGGCGACGTGCCCTCGTGGCGTTGCCGGGTCGCGTCCGCCCGGGCCCGCCGTGCCGGGTCCCGCAGCACGTCGTAGGCCGCGTTGATCCGGGCCATCTGCTTGGTCAGCCGCAGCGCCTCGGCCGGATCTGCCGCGCGGTCGGGGTGATGTTCCCGTGCAAGCTCGCGCCAGCGGCGCTTGATCGCCGCGCCGGACGCGTCGACGGGGAGCCCGAGCACGCGATAGGGGTCGCCGTGGAAGGTGAACTGGGGCATTCGGAACGAGCCTAGCCGAAGCCGGCCCGGAGCGCACCCACGGGGCCCCGACGTACGATCTCGCCATGGCACGCGTGTCCCCGGGAGCCCTGAAGGCGTACATCCGCGACGACTACGACGCGGCGGCACCCGGCTGGGAGCCGTTCATGGGCCCCTACTTCCGCGTCCCCGCCGAGCGGCTGGTCGCGGACCTTGCGCCACGGCGGGGCGACCGCTGCCTGGACCTCGCGTGCGGCAGCGGGCTCGTCGCCCGCGCGTTCGCGGTTCGTGCCGGCGCCGCCTGCGTCTCCGCCTGCGACTTCGCGCCCGTGCAGGTCCGCGAGGCGCGCGGCGTCCTCGACGCGGCCGGCATGCCGGAGATCGAGGTACGGGTGATGGACGCGGAACGGATCACGTACCCGCCGGGCAGCTTCGAGCGGGTGGGCTGCGGGTTCGGGCTCAACCACTTCCCGCGCCCCCTCGTCGCGCTGCGTGGCGTGCTCCGCGTGCTGTCGCCTGGCGGTCGCGCCGGCTTCACCAGCTGGGGCAGCTTCTCGCCGTCGATCCGCGAACGCTTCGACGAGCGCCTTCTCGACCTCGTCCCCGCCGTCGGTGAGAGCGGGGCGGGCTTCGAGACCGCGCTCGGCCGCCTCTCTGGCCGCAACGGCCGCCCGGAGCGGATCATCGAACTGCTGGCTCGTGCCGGGTTCGTGGGCGTCGAGCACCGCAGCCATCGGTTCGCCGCCGACTACGTGAACGCTCCCACCTTCGTGGACGCGATGCTGGCGCGAGCCGAGCGGGATCTCCGGCAGGCGAACCTGGGCGACACCGAACGGGCGGAGGTGCGCGAAGCCCTGGTGGCGGACCTCTCCCGGTTCGGCCGCCACGAGTTCGTGGTGCGGCGAACCTTCCACACCGTGATCGGGCGCCGCGCCGCCGGCTGAGCTACTCCCAGCGGAACTGAGCTACTCCCAGCGGAAGAAGCGGGCCGAGATCGCGAGACAGACGACGAACCAGGCGGCCAGGATCCCGAGGTCGAGCGGGAGCGGTGCATAGGGAGAGCCCCCGACCATCACCTGGCGCAGTGCGTCTCCCAGGTACGTGAGCGGCAGCACGGCTGCCACCGGTCGCAGCAGCGACGGCATGATCTCGATCGGGAAGAAGACGCCCGACAGGAACATCATCGGGAACTGGATCACCTGGACGATCCCGTTGGCGGCGTCCTCCGTGCGCGCGAACGATGCGACCACGTACCCGATCGAGATGAACGTCAGTGCTCCAAGCACCACGGTGGCGACCATCAGCCACAGTGCTCCCAGCACGGTGACGCCGAAGACCGCCACGCCGATCCCCAGGATCAGGACGGCCTGACCGATCCCGATCAGCAGGCGCAGCACGACGTTGCTGCCCACCAGTGTCCAGCGCGGCAGCGGGGTGGCGCCCAGTCGCTTCAGGATCAGCTTCTCGCGCTGGGCGACCAGCGGGACCGCCCCGAACACCCCCAGCTGCATCAGCGCCATGCCGAGGATGCCGGGCACCAGGAACGCCGCGTTGGAGAGGTCCTGCGTCTGGAGCGAGCGGTCCACCGTGGCGAGGATCGGCCTGCCGCCGAGCAGCGCGAGGTTGGTGGTGCTGACCACCTGGGCGACGACCTGCCGGATGGTGGCGCTGCTGGTCTGCTGGCTGGGGTCGGTGTAGACGTCGAGCGGCACCGTACCGGGGCCCGCCGTGCTGGAGCCCGTGGTGGCCGCCGCCCCCGCCCCTGCCGCTGCGGCGGGCGAACCGCGGGCGGCCGCGACCGCCGCGCCGTATCCCTTCGGCACGACCACCACGCCGTTGAGCGACCCCTTGCGCATCGCGTCGAGGGACGCGGACAGCGAGCCGTCCTTCAGCTTCAGCAGCGGGACCCCGGCGAACCCGTTGCGCAGCAGCGCCGAGGCCGCCGACCCGTCCTGGTCGACCCACCCGACGTTGTACGAGGGCGTGCCGCCGCCCGAGAAGATCGCGCCGAACAGCAGGATGAAGATGACCGGGAACGCGAACGTCCAGAAGAGCGCGGTCCGGTCGCGCACGAAGCTGCGGATGTTCGCGGCGGTGAGGGTCAGGAACGCGGACATCGGCTCACTCCCGCAGCGCGTGACCGGTCAGGTCCAGGAACACGTCCTCCAGGGTGGCGCGCCGGATCCCGAGGTTCTCCGGGTCCCGGCCGAGCGTCTCGGTCCGGGCGAGCAGCGCCCCGATCGTGGCGGCCACGTCCGACGTGTAGAGCACCGTCTCGCCGTCCTCGACGACGGCCCGCTTGACCTGGGGCAACCTGCCGAGCTCCGCCAGGTCGAGCCCGGGCAGCGTGTCGAAGTGCACGGCGCGCTCCCGGAAGCGCCGCGTGACCAGCTCCTGGACCGTGCCGAGCTCGAGCACGTGCCCGTGGTCCATCACGGCGACCCGGTCGCAGAGCTGCTCGGCCTCCTCCATGTAGTGCGTCGTCAGCAGCACGGAGGTGCCCTCGCTCCGCAGGCGCAGCACGAGATCCCAGAGCGAGCGGCGTGCCTGCGGATCCATGCCGGTCGTGGGCTCGTCGAGGAACACGAGCTCGGGCTCGTTCACCAGCGCGAGCGCCACGGAGAGGCGCTGACGCTGGCCGCCGGACAGCTGGCGCGTCTGGGCGTGCCGCCGCTCTCCCAGGTCGACCGCCTCGACCAGCCACTCCGTCGGCCGGCTGCGCGCGTAGAAGCTCCGGAACAGCTCGAGGACCTCGGTGACGGTCAGGAACGGATACAGCGCGGCCGTCTGGAGCTGCACGCCGATCCGCTGCTTGACCTGCTCGGGGGCATGGGCGGCGTTTACGCCGAGGACGTGCACGGTTCCATTGTCCGGCCGTCGCAGGCCCTCGAGGATCTCGACGGTGGTCGTCTTGCCGGCGCCGTTGGGCCCGAGCAGTCCGAAGATCTCGCCGCGGCGGACCTCGAACGAGATCCCGTCCACGGCGAGCACGTCGCCGTAGCGCTTGTGAAGCCCGACGACCTCGATGACGGGGGCGTCGTCGCCTGAAGTCACGTGGTCCCCCCATGGCGGCCATCCGCGCTCACCGTCTCCGGCGGGCTGGCAGTCCAGTCGGAGAGATCGTACACGGCTGTGGGAGACTCCACGCCCAGCATTCCGGCCGCCGATTCGGCCGGGGCCTGGCGGCGGCGCAGGGCGTCGATGGCGGCGTCGTCCCCAACGTCGTGGCCCGCCTGCTCCGAGAGGAGCCAGCGCACCTCGAGCAGATCGCAGTAGGCCTGGACGAGGTCGACCACGGGCAGCGTGAGCGCGGCGAGCCGCGCGAGCGCCGGCCGCACGATGTCCGCCAGCCAGCGCTCCGCGGCGCGGGCCTCGGACACGGGTTCGTGCTCGCGCCGTTCGAGCAGCCCGCGGTACGCGTGCAGGTCGTTGAGCAGGATGGTGGCCTGCCCCTCGCCGACGTCCATCCCGGTGAGGCGGCGCAGCTCGGTGGCGTGGAAGCGCCGCCCTGCCACCGCGACACGCAGCCGCAGACGGTCGCCACCCGCGTGCCCGTCGGGTTCGCCGGAGGTCATGCGCGGGGCCGCCCCGGCCATATCGCCAGCTTCGGCCGCATCGCCGGCTTCGGCCGCATCGCCGGCCCCGGCCCCCGGCGAACCGCCCGACGGACTGGGCTCGAACGAGAGCTCGTCCACGGCGAACCCGAGCTCGTTGAGGCGCCGGACGCGTGCCTCGACGCGGTAGCGGTCGCCCGGACCGATGGTCTCCTCGCGATGCAGCTCGTCCCACAGCGAGCGATAGGTCTGGGCCACCCGCTCCGCGGCCTCGAAGTCCTCGTCGATCATCTCGCTCGGCCGCCCGATCTGCGCACCGATGTCGGCCAGGTCCCCGGCAACGTTCTCGACCAGGATCTCCAGGTCGTACGCGCGCTGGCCGTCGCTGAGTGTCGGGTGGATCTCGCTCGTCTCGGCGTCCACCAGGAACGCCTGGAGTGTCTGGCCGTCGCGACGGAACAAGGTGTTCGCCAGTGAGCAGTCGCCCCAGAACGCACCGTTGCGATGCAGGTCCACCATCAGCCACGCCATGGAGTCGAGCAGGCGGTCGCGGGGCTTGCGCGCGCTGGGCGGAATGCGTTCGAACAGGCGGCGGAACTGGAACGAGCCGGCGAGATAGTCGGTGACGAGCACCGCCGGCTCGTCCTCGTCCCGCTCCACGAGGCCGAGCGCCCGGACGGCCGGGAACTCGCGGCGCTCGAGCTCGCGCAGGTTCTCGTATTCGCGGCGCGCGACGCCGACGGGCATCTCCTTGAGCGCGTACAGCACCCCATCCACGTCCACGAAGCGCACCACGTGCCGGCTGGCCCCCACCGGCATCTCGCGGAACGCCACGCCTTCGGCGGGCCACGCCTGCAGCGGGCGGAGCCAGGGAAGCGCGAGCATCGATGCGGTGGCGCTGCGCAGGCGGATCGAGATCGGCGACATCGCCCAGAGTCTACCGGCGCCCGGCATCGGCCCCCACCACGGGTTCCCGGTCGCTGCCCCGGCGCACACGGCCGGGCCGCGCGTCACGCGCGGAGCGTGATCTCCCCGCCCTGGATCGAGATCGGCAGTGCCGTGAGCGGCACGTTCGTGGGGCCGGCGACCGGCTGGCCGTTGTTGCGAGGGTCGAACTCCGCGCCGTGGCACGGGCAAACCAGCATCACCGCCTGCGGATCGAAGCCGACCGTGCAGCCCGCGTGGGTGCAGACGGCATCGAAGGCCGCGAACTTGCCGCTGCCGAGCGACACGACCACCCCGGGATCGCCCGGCGCGGCGTTCCCGATGGCCGTCGGTACCTGGAACCCGTAGGCGCCCGCCTGCACCACCGCCGCGGTGGTGGCAATGGCCAGCGGGCTGGACCCCCCGGCCGCGGACGAGGCGGCGGGCCCGGAAGAGGACGAGGCCGAGCCGCCGCCGGCAGGCACGGTCGATCCAGTGCCGCCTCCGGTGCCGCCTGCGCTTCCGCCCGACAGGCCCGTGGCGGAGGCCGGCATGAGCAGGTCGTGCAGCGGCCGCGCGACGACGGCCAGGACGATGGCGCTCAACCCGAGCACGCCCGCGTGCAGCAGGTGCCGGCGTTCCGCCGATACCGGGGCGGGGGCCGGCGCATGGCGCCCCCGTGGCGCCGGGAAGAACTGCCGGTCGAGCCACGGCCCGAGCACGTACAGGTCGCCGTGGCCGGCGATCGCGAGCGTCACGAACCCCAGCCCGTAGGGGAGATCCTGGCCGTAGTAATACGGGTGCACGCTCCAGGACGCGGTGAGGAAGAACAGCAGCGACAGTCCCGCGCCACCCCACGCGGCGGCCCGGAACGCGATCCCCGAGAGCACGCCCAGGCCCACGGCGATCTCCGCGAGCGCGATCAGTACGCCCATCAGCCACGCGTTCGGGATGGCCACGGCCGTGATCAGGGGCGCGAGCGGCGAGGCGTGGGCGTATCCCTGCAGCTGCGCCAGGATGCTGGTCCTCGACGTCAGGTCGAGGAAGGTGGGGTCGAGCGCGATCTTGTCGATGCCCGCGTAGAGGAACGTGAAGCCGGCGAACAGGCGGAGCGGGAGGAGGGCGGACGCGGCGATCGATCCCGCCGACGGGCCCGACCGTCCCTGCGACTGGCCCTGGCGCGACCCGGGCACCGGCTGGCGCAGCGGTGCCGGCTGGCGCTCCGTCGGGGGACGCGATCCGGGCGGTTCACGGTCCTGCGGCGAGGGCGCTGCGCCCGGGGTGAGGGATCCGGCGCCGTACGAGGGCTCGGACGGCAGCGTGCCGCCCCCGCGCGCCTCGAACGATCGCCTGCTTCCACCTCGACGTGAACGCGCCAATGCCCGGTCTCCAATGCTGAGTGCCCGAAGAGTCTGGCAGACGCACGTTGCGACCGCGCGGCGAGGAGGTGAAGGTTTCGCCACGGAGCCGGTGGCAATCCTGCACGGCCGGCTGCGCGCGCCGGGGACGGCGGCAGCGCCGGCGTCGCGCCGGCCGAACCGGTCAGCCCGGCCCGGTCAGGTCGGATCGGCCGGGCAGGACCGGTCAGCCCGACCGGGTCAGAGCCGTCGTCGCAGGTAGACGGCCACGCCCTGCTCGTACCCGACCGACTCGTACAGCTGGAGCGCCCCCGGCCGATGCCGCCCGGCCGTCACCTCGATGAACGCGCACCCCTGCCGCCGGGCGTGTTCCTCGGCCGCCATCATCAGCTCGTGCCCGACCCCGCGCTCGCGGACACCCTCGTCCACCACGAGCGCGAGGACCCGCGCGATCCAGTCGCCGTGCTCGAAGCGCGGCATGACGTGCACCGCCACGAACCCGACCACCTCGCCCCGGGCCGTCGCGACGAGCACGGCCGAGCGGCCGTCCTCCCAGTTGTCCAGCCGCTCGACGATGTCGCTCGGCCCCGCCGGGTAGCCCTCTGCCGTGAACAGGGCCGCGATCGCCGGGGCATCGTCGCGGGTGGCGGCCCGGAGCAGCCACTCCCCCGGCACGGTCACGGTCGCGGCCTCGACCGTGGCCAGCGACCGGCCAGCCGGGGCGGTGCCGCGGGCGCCGGCATGAACCACGCCCGTGCCGCGAGGAGCCCGGTGAGGACCAGGGCCGGGACGACCAGGTTCGCGGTGAAGAAGATCCAGAAGCCCAGGTCGCCCAGCGGCGCGCCGGGGCGCAGCATCCCGAGATCGGCGATTCCCGAGATCATGTACGCGAGGCAGGCCACCACCCCGAGCATCCACCCG
>JAJYEB010000040.1 GCA_021790375.1 Chloroflexota bacterium
CCGCAACGTCGGCCTGGACTTCCTGCCGGGGGCGCTCGGCTTCGACCCCGCGGCCGGCTTCGCGCCGGATCCCACGCTGGCCGCCGACGTCGTGTGGTTCGACGCGCTCGTCACCAACGTGGATCGCACGGCCCGCAACACCAACCTGCTGGTGTGGCACCGCCGGCTCTGGCTCATCGACCACGGCTCGGCGCTGTACATCCACCACACCTGGCGGAACCCGGCCGAGCACGCCGCACGGCCGTTTCCCCAGAGCCGGGACCACGTCCTGCTGCCCTACGCGGGTTCCATCGCGGAAGCGGACGAGCGGCTCGCACCACGGATCGATTCCGAGCTGCTCGCCTCGATCCTGGCCATCGTGCCCGACGAATGGCTGGCGCCCGAAGCCGGCCTGGAGGACGCCGATGCGCACCGGCGGGCCTACCTGGACTACCTGCAGCGCCGCCTGGCCGCGCCGCGGCACTTCGTGGAGGAGGCGGACGTTGCCCGCATCGCCGCGTAGCCCGTTCGCCTACACGATCCTGCGGGTGGTTCCTCACGTCGAGCGAGGGGAGTGCATCAACGCCGGCATCCTGCTCTGGTGTCGCACGCGGCGGTTCCTCGGCGCCCGCGTGCACGTCGACGAGGCGCGCCTCCGCGCGCTGGCACCCGACTGCGATCCCGTCGCCGTCCGCTCCCAGCTGGAGGCGATCGTGCGCGTCGCACGGGGCGACCGATCGGCGGGCCCGATCGCGCGCCTGGCCCGGCCCGAGCGCTTCCACTGGCTCGCGTCCCCGAGCAGCACCATGGTGCAGCGCTCGGAGATGCACACCGGCCTGACCGACGACCCGTCGGCCACGCTCGACCACCTGTTCGCCACGCTGGTGGCCACCGACCGGGACGGCCCGCCCGAGGCCGCACGGACGGGACCCGGGGCGTGACCGGACCCGGTGACCGGCCGGTGGAGGCCGTCGTCTTCGATCTCGGCGGCGTCCTGATCGACTGGAACCCGCGCTACCTCTACCGCCGCCTGTTCGACGGAGACGTGCCGGCGATGGAGGCGTTCCTGCGCGAGGTGTGCACGCCCGAGTGGAACGCCCGGCAGGACGCGGGCCGCCCCTGGGCCGAGGCGGTGGCCGAGCTCTCGGCGCGGCATCCCGAGGCACGCGACCTGATCGCGGCATACGACGAGCGCTGGGAGGAGATGCTCGGCGGGCCGATCGAGGGGACCGTCGAGGTCCTCCGCGACCTGCGAGCGGCGAACGTCGCGCTGTACGCGCTCAGCAACTGGTCGGCCGCCAAGTACGCGATCGCGCGGCCGCGGTACCCGTTCCTGGGCTGGTTCCGCGACGTCGTGATCTCGGGCGAGGTCGGGGTGATCAAGCCCGACCCGTCGATCTTCCGCCTGATGCTGGCGCGGAACCGCCTCGACCCCGCGCGCACGGCGTACGTGGACGATTCCGACCCCAACGTGCGGGTGGCCGAGGGGCTCGGCATGATCGCGATCCGGTTCAGGAGTCCCGGGGCGCTGCGCTCGGACCTGGCCCGGCTCGGGCTGCTCGCGGCCGATGCCGGTTCGACGGCGCCCGTCCGTCCGGCCGCCGGACCGTAGAATCCCCGCGATGGGCGGTCATCCGGACCCGGCCGCGCCACTCCGCCGGCGACCCCTGATCGCGGCGGGGTTCGGGGCGTCGCACATCCGCATCTGGCTGGCCGCCGTGGTCGCCGTCGCCGTGCTCGGCACGGCCGGCTACGTGGTGATCGAGCGGTGGTCGCTGCTCGACGCGCTCTACATGACCGTCATCACCATCACCACGGTCGGGTTCCGCGAGGTGGGCCCGCTCGGCGCGGCCGGACACGTGTGGACCATGCTGCTCGCCGTCGTGGGCGTGGGGCTCCTCTTCGGCTTCGTCGGCGTGGTGGCGGAATCGCTGATCCTCGAGGCGACCAGCGGAGAACGGGAGGCGCGACGGATGGCACGGACGGTCGAGGCGCTGCGCGGACACTTCGTCCTGTGCGGATACGGCCGGGTGGGCTCGACGGTCGCGCGAGAGCTCCGCCACGACGGCGAGGACGTGGTGGTGATCGACGTGCTGCCCGAATCGCTCGAGCGGGCGCGCGCCGAGGGCTTCCTGGCCGTCGAGGGCGACGCGACCAGGGACGAGACACTGCTCGCGGCGGGGATCGAGCGGGCGCGGGGCCTGATCACGACGGTCGACTCGGATGCGAACAACGTCTACGTCATTCTCTCCGCCCGGGCGATCAATCCCCGGCTGTTCGTGGTCGGGCGGGCCAACGCGGCGGGGGCCGAGGCCAGGCTCACCCAGGCGGGCGCGGACCGCGTGGTCTCGCCGTACACGATGGCCGGGCACCGGATCGCAGGGCTCGCGATGCGGCCGCGGGTGGTGGACTACATCGACGCTGCTCTCTCCCACGGCGAGCTCGCCTTCTCGCTCGAGGAGGTGACGGCCCGCGACGGCGACACCATCGCCGGGTCCACGGTGGGCGAACTGCGTGACCGCGGCGTCTACACGCTCGCGATCGTCCGGGACGAGGGTGGCTACTCCGCGAACCCGGGGCCGGACCGCCGGCTGGTCGCCGGCGAGACGCTCATCGTGTCGGGGAGCGCCGCGACCCTCGCCGCGCTCCGCGACGGTCCGTAGGGGCGGGCCCGGAACCCAGCGCCTCTCGGACGATGCGTGCCTGCTCGGCACGGTGCGCCGCGTGGTAGCCCTCCGCCGGGCTCGAGCGCTCGGGGCGTGACACGTCGACGATGGGGATCCTCGCGGGGACGACCTCTCGGAGCTCCGGGAGCACGAACTTGCGCGCCCCCATGTTCCACGGCTCCTCCTGGGCCCAGACGATCTCCTCCAGGGCACCGTACCGTCGCAGGACCTCGCGGAGCTCCCCGGCCGGGAACGGGTAGAGGAGCTCGACCCTGACCACGGCCGTGTCCGGGGACGCCGCGGCGGCCTCCGGGGACGTGAGCTCGTGGTACAGGCGCCCACTGCACAGGACCAGCCGGCGCACCCGGGCGCGGTCCGCCGCGTGCCGCTCGTCGTCGATCACCGGCAGGAACCCTCCGGTCGCCAGCTCAGCCGGTCCGGACGTGGCGGCGGGGAGCCGAAGCAGCCCCTTCGGGGTCATCAGGACCAGCGGGCGCGGGACGGGCCGCATCGCCTGGTCGCGCAGCACGTGGAAGTACTGCGCCGGCGTGGTGCAGTTCGCCACCCGGATGTTCCCCTCCGCGCCGAGCGCAAGGTAGCGCTCCAGGCGGGCGCTGGAGTGCTCGGGGCCCTGGCCCTCGTACCCGTGCGGCAGCAGCATCGTCAGGCGGGACGTGAGCCCCCACTTGGCCAGGCCGGCGATGATGAACTGGTCGACGATGACCTCGGCCGCGTTGGCGAAATCGCCGTACTGGGCCTCCCAGATCACGAGGGCGTCCGGCGCCTGGGCCGCGTACCCGTACTCGAACCCCAGGCACGCGTACTCGGACAGCGGCGAGTCGTGCAGCTCGAAGGCGGCCGCCGCGCCGTCGAGGTGCTGGATCGGCGCGAACCGCTCCCCGGTGTCCGCGTCGTGGAGCACCAGGTGGCGTTGGCTGAAGGTGCCCCGCTCCGTGTCCTGGCCGGTCAGGCGGATCGGCACGCCCTCCAGCAGGAGCGACGCGAACGCGAGGGCCTCGGCGTGGGCCCACGCGATGCGTCCGTCGTCGGCCAGCGCCGCGTGCCGCCTGTCGAGCTGGCGCAGCAGCTTGGGATGCACCGTGAAACCGGCGGGCCAGCGCAACAGCTGCTCGTTGAGCGCGCGCAGCTCGTCGAGCGGGACGCCGGGCAGGTCCGCGGAGCCTTCGGCGCCGCCGCTTCGGCCCGCGCCGCCGTCGCCCCGGGCGAGCGCGTCGACCGCGTCGCCCCGGGCGGGCGCGTCGACCGCGTCCGGCCGCGGCACCTCGGGACCCGTTGACAGCGCGTCCTGGATCCCGGCCAGCTCGCGCCCGGCGGCCTCGAACTCCTCGCCGGCCGCCCCCTCGTCGACGATGCCCTCGGAGGCGAGCCGTCGCAGGTACAGCTCGCGCACGGTGGGCTGGATCGCGATCTGCTCGTACATCCGCGGCTGCGTGTAGGCGGGCTCGTCTTCCTCGTTGTGCCCGTGGCGCCGGTATCCGACCACGTCGATCAGGAAGTCGCCGTGGAAGCGTTCCCGGTAGGCGACCGCGAGCCGGATGGCCGCCAGGCACGCCTCCGGGTCGTCGCCGTTGACGTGCACGATCGGCACGTCGAAGCCCTTCGCGATGTCGCTGGCGTAGTCGGTGGACCGGCCGTCCCGCGGGTCGACCGTGAACCCGAGCTGGTTGTTGGCGACCAGGTGGATGGTGCCGCCAGTGGTGTACCCGCGGAGGCGGGCGAGGTTGAAGGTCTCGGCCACCACGCCCTGGCCGGCGATCGCGGCATCGCCGTGGATCAGCACCGGCAGCGCGCAGCTGGGGTCGAGCGGCGCGTCGGGGCGGCTCCGGTCGGTCTGTTCCGCGCGCGCACGCCCCTCGACGACGGGATCCACGGCCTCGAGATGGCTGGGGTTGGGCGACACGGCCACGCGGACGTCGCCGGCGGCGGCATGGTACGTGCCGCTCGCGCCGCGGTGGTACTTGACGTCGCTCGTCTCGCCCTCGGCGGCCGGCTCCTCCTCGGCCGCGGGGTGGCCGCGCTCGAACTCCCCGAGGATGTCCGCGTACGAGACCCCGACCACGTGGGCGAGCACGTTCAGGCGGCCGCGGTGTGCCATGCCGATCTCGAGCGACGCCGTCCCGTGCCCGGCGGCCAGCTCGATCAGCTCCTCCAGCATCGGGACGAGCACGTCGAGCCCCTCGATCGAGAACCGCTTCTGGCCCAGGTATGCTCGCTGCAGGAACCGCTCGAACGCCTCCACGCGGGTGAGACGCTCCAGGACCCGACGTCGCTCCCCCGCGGAAAGCGCGACGCGGTACGTGCCGGATTCGATGGCACGCCGCAGCCAGGTGCGCTCCTCGTGGCTGTCCAGGTGCTCCACCTCGAAGGCACTCGTGCCGCAGTACGTGCGCTGCAGCTCCGGCAGGACGTCCGCCAGCGTCTCGCCGGGGACGTCCACGCGCAGCACGGCGGCGGGGATGCGCGCCAGCGCGTCCGGCGTCAGCCCCCAGGTCGCCGGGTCGAGCGAGGGATCGCCGGGCGGCTCCGAGCCGAGCGGATCGAGCCTCGCCGCCCGGTGGCCGAAGTGCCGGTAGGAACGGACCAGGGCCATCGCCGAGGCGACGTCGACGAGCAGGGGCATGGCCGGCGATGCGCGCCCGGGTGGCGCCGCGCTGATACCCGGGACGACACGCGCGACCGCCGTGTCGCCGAGGGCGGCCGTCATGCCGGCGGTGCTCGTCACCCGCGGCAGGGTCCCATCGGGCACGCCCAGGCAGGTCGCCACGTGGTCGTAGAAGCCGTCCAGCCCCTGGAGCAGCTCGTCGAGCGTTCGCAGGAACCGCCCCGACTCCGCACCCTGGATCACGCGATGGTCGTACGTGCTGCTCACCGTCATCACCGGCTCGCCGGCCACACGCCTGATCCCGCCGGTGGCAACGATCGTGCCCTGGCCGGCCATCAGGCGGGGCACCGACGCACTGGTCCCGAGCGTGCCCGGGTTCGTGAGCGTGACCGTCGCGCCCGCCAGGTCGTCTGCCGTGAGCCGGCCCGCTCGCGCGCGCTCGACCAGGTCGTCGTAGGCAGCCGCGAACTCCGCGAAATCGAGGTCGGCGGCGCCGTGGATCACCGGCACGAGCAGGAACCGGGACCCGTCCCGCCCCTCGACGTCCACCGCGATCCCCAGGCTGACGCCGTCGGGGTCGATTCGATGCGGCCGCCCATCGATCTCGCGGTAGCTCGACGCCATGCCTGGGTGGCTCGCCGCCGCCTGGGCGACCGCGAAGGCGACCAGGTGCGTGTACGACAGCCGCCGGGGCGCGATCGCGTCGTTGAGCCGGCGTCGCTCCGACTCGAGCCTGGCGGCCGCGATCTCGCGGAACGACGTGGCGGTCGGCACGGTCAGGCTCTCGGCCATGTTGACCACGAGGCGGGCCGCGATCCCCTGGATGGGGACCGCGTGCTCCCCGTCCCGGGGCTGGCGCGGGGGCTGGTGGGGCGCATCGGTATTCATGGCTGAGCGGTCGAGCGTACCGGCATATCGGCGAACGCGCCGAAACGGCTCTGCCGGGGTGGACGTCGCCGGCCGGGACGGTGCACGGCCGCACGCGTGGCCGGGTGTACAGTCGCACGCGTGGGCGTGGAGATCCGTGACGTGGCGCCCGGTCTGTGGCTGTGGCGGCAGCCGCACTGGGAGTGGCGCGAGGGCGACGACTGGGAGCCCGAGGTGGCCTCGTTCGTGGTCGAGTCCCGGGGTGAGACGATCCTGCTCGATCCGCTCGCGCCGATCCCGGCCGCCCGCGAGGTGTGGGAGCGCCTGGAGGCGACGCCACCCACCGGCGTCGTCGTCCTGAAGCCCGATCACGTGCGGGACGTGGACGTCTTCGTGCACTGGTACGGCATCCCGGCGTACGGGCCGTGGCTCTTCTGGCGCGGCGACGTCCCGAGGACCGAGCTTGTTCCGGTCCGCCCCGGATACGAGCTTCCCGGCGGGCTTCGGGCGCTGTACGACGGGCGCGGCTCGATGGAGACGCCCCTCTACCTGCCCGAACAGCGGGCGGTCGTGTTCGCCGACGGCATGACGGCGCCGGGCGGAGTGCTGCGCGTCTGGTGGTCGCCGTCGCTCGGGCAGCGGACGCTCCCGGCACTGCGCGCCATGCTCGACCTGCCGTTCGAGCGTGTCCTCGTGTCGCACGGCGAGCCGGTGCATTCACGGGCCGACTTCGAGGCCGCCCTCGAGCGTGAGCCCTGGTCCCGCCCGGCCGGGAGCTGACGCCGGACGGCGCTCCCCCTCGGACCGTGACCGGGGGTGGCGCTCAGCGGAGCGAGGCGGTGCGCGACGTTGCCGAGTCGAGCGCCCCGGCGACCAGGCCGAGCACCCAGACGGCGGTCTTGCGGGCGGCGATGTTGAGGAGCGCGCGGTCCACCGCCGCCCCGAGCTCGCCGCCGGGCGGGGCGTACTCGCCCTCCAGGACGAGCGTATCGGCGCTGCGGGTCAGCTGGCCGCCGAACACCGGGAAGAGGGGCGCGAGCGACGCGGCCCGCCAGTCGATCGACATGCGCCAGCCTCCCGGGACGCGCTCGACCCGGCCGAGGTCGACATAGGCCGCCTTGCGGAAGACCAGCCGGGAGCTGCCCGAGCTCGCCGGCAGCCCGAGGTCGACCTGGAACCGACGGACGTCGGTGGGGATGTCATCTCCGGCCGTCGGGCACTCCACCGCATCGCCGAGCCAGGGCAGTTCCGTCGCGCCCACGAGCGCAGCCTCCGCGCCCGGGTCGCGGGCGGCGATCGGCTGAGCCAGCCGCAGATGGACGGTCGCCGGCGGGACGAGGCTGAGGGACTGCGCTTCGAGCATGTGGCACATGATCGCCGTCCCGGCTCGGCCGGCCAGCGGCCGGGTGGCAGGTTTCGCCATGCCCAACACCCGGAAGGGATCTACCCGACAGAGTAGGGCGCACGGCCCGGTCCGACGACGACAACGGTCGGCGGACCCGGGACCCGACGGCGCCAACGTGTCCCGTGGAACCCGATCGCCTCGGTCCCGGATCGCCTCAGTCCAGGATGACCGCGCCGAGCGCCGACACCACGGCCGGCAGGGACGCGTCGGTCAGGCCGGCCACGTTGATCCGGCCGCGTCCCACCACGTAGATCGCGAACTCCTCGCGCAGTCTCGCGACCTGCCCGCTCGTCAGCCCGAGCAGGGCGAACATCCCGCGCTGGTGCCGCAGCGGCTCCCAGTCCCCCGGCACCCCTGCGGATGCGAGCGCGTCCACGAAGGCCGCCCGGTTTCCGCGGATCCGCCCGCGCATGCCCGCCAGCTCGGCCTCCCACTGCGTCCGCAGCCCGGGGTCGCCCAGGATGGTGTCGACGATGTCTGCGCCGTGCGACGGCGGGTTGGAGTAGTTCGCCCGGATCGCGATCTTGAGATGGCCCAGGGCCGTGGCGGCGCGCTGCTCGTCGGCCGCGACCAGCGTGAGCGCGCCGACCCGCTCGTTGTACAGGGCAAAGTTCTTCGAGAAGCTCGAGGCGACCAGGAACTCCAGGCCGGGTCGCGCGAGCCCTTCGATCCAGTCGGCGTCCTCGCGCAGGCCGTGCCCAAAGCCCTGGTAGGCGAAATCGACGATCGGCAGGAGGTCGCGCTCGACGATCACGTCCGCGACGGCCTGCCACGTCGCGGCGTCCGGGTCGACGCCGGAGGGGTTGTGGCACGAACCCTGCAGCACGACCACGTCCCCGCGGGACGCCGAGCGCAGCGCGCCCAGCATGCCGTCGACGTCCAGCCGGCGCCCGCTCGCGTCCAGGTACGGATACCTTCGCAGCTCGAACCCGGCGAGCGAGAAGAGCTGCGGGTGGTTCGGCCACGTGGGTTCGCTCAGCCACGCGGTGCGGCGGGACCCGGTCTGGAGCAGGAAGTCGGCTGCCACGCGCAGGGCGCCCGTGCCGCCCGGGGTCTGCGCGGTGACCGAGCGGCGCGAGGCGACTATCTCGTGCGAGGCATCGAACACCAGGTCGCGCACCGCGGTCCGGTAGGACGGGCGACCATCGATCGGCAGGTAGCCCTTGGAGCCGGCACGCTCGAGCAGGCGGCGCTCGGCCTCCAGCACCGACGGGATGACCGGGGTCACTCCGGAGCCGTCGACGTAGACGCCCACGGCCAGGTTGACCCTGGCGGGTCGCGGGTCGGCGCGGAATGCCTCGGTGAGGCCCAGGATCGGGTCCGGGGGGGCCGGCGTGAGCGAACGGGCGGGCAGGGACATGGAAGGTTCCTCGCGGGCTTTCTCGGGCGGGGATGCGTGGAACTCTACACGGCGAGAGCCGGCGCCGCTCACCACGCCGGTGCGCGGTGCCGCGCGGGGCGACGGGCAGCCCGCCGCCGCGGAACGAGGCCCGGCGCCCCTCGATGCCCGGGTCAGTACCCGCTGTACCCCGAGGAGGCAGGCGCGGCCGACGACGGCGCAGCCGGGGCCGGGAGGGAGGTGCTGCCAGCCGCGAGCGCCACGTACCAGATGCCCTGGATCCCCTGTCCGTTCGCCTGGCCGGCCCGCGTGTCCCCGCTGTAGTAGTAGAGCGGCATCCCGTCGTAGGTGACCTGCCTGCTGCCGTCCGGCCGGGTGATCGTCGCGAGCGTGTGGGTCACGCCCGGGCCCGCCACGGCCGATTCGCCGGTGCCGACCGTGAACGGCGGCCAGACGCTGGCGCACGTGCCGGTGCACGTCGTGGTGCCGGGGTGGTCCCGGGTGAGGATGTAGAGGGTCCGGCCGCCTGTTCCGGTCAGGAACGGCCCGAGGCCGGCGACGGTCGCGGTCCCCACCGTGACCGCACTCGCACTCGGTGCGGCCGGGGCCACGGACGAGGACGTGACGCCTGCCGCGCACCCGCCGACGACGAGACCGGCTGCCAGCAGCGCCACGGGAAAGGACGCGTGCCGCGCCCGTCTCACAAAGGTAGCCATCTGCGTCCTCCCGCACTTCCCATCGGAGGTGAAGCTGCGGCAGGGTACGCGGGCAGCGGGCCGGCGGTTTCCTGCCCGCCCGGTCGGTCAGCGGATGCGCACGCGCACGGGCTGCAGCCGGCCGCCCTGGCGACGCTCGAGCAGCGCGCGCAACTCGCCCATCACGGCCGCCAGCTCGTGCACCATCTCGTCGGCCTGCCGCCAGGCCTCCGTACCGGGGCTGGCGAGCCGCCGCCGGCGCATCGCCGCGCGGGTAGTTCGCTTGAGATCGCCGAGCGCTTGATCCAGGTCAGGCATCGCGTTGCACTCCTTCGGGCCGGACCCTCCATCCTGCCCGGTCACCACCATGTTCGCGCGCGAGTGTTCAGCGGATGCGGTCGGCCCGGTGAAGAAAGCGACACGGGGAACCCGGCAGGCTGTGCAAGCCGATCTGCAAGGTCCCATGGCTCGTAAGAAGGGGCGCGGCCGGTACCTTCGGAAGGGGGCTGGCAACACCGGCCGGGGCGTACGGTCCCGGCATGTCGCGTTTGCTTGCAGGAGCCCCCTTCCTGCCGGCCGCCGTGCTCGGGGCGATCTCGATCGTTGCAGCCGTCACGGGAGCCGGGGTGGTCGCATCCCTGGTGCTCGGATTCGCGGCGGTCGGTTCGCTGATCGGCATGGCGGCAACCGCCGTGTCGCTGCGCGCGACCGCCGGCTCTCTGCGCCAC
>JAJYEB010000041.1 GCA_021790375.1 Chloroflexota bacterium
GACCGCCAGGCCGCCCAGGGTCATAATGTTGACGCTGATCCCGGCCACGAGCATGAGCGCGAGCGCGGCCATGATCGACAGCGGGATGCTCACCGCGGCGACGAGGGTTGAACGCAGGCTGAGCAGGAACACGAAGATCGTGAGGATCGCGAAGAGCGCGCCCAGCCCGCCCTCGCGGACCAGGCTGTCACGCGATTCCGTGATGTAGCTCGACAGGTCCTGGACGGTCTCGACAGCGAACGCCGAGCCGCTCTGGGTCTGCAGCTGCGCGAGCTTCGCCTGGACTGCCTTGACCACGTTGACGGTGTTCGCGTCGGACGTCTTCGAGATCGTCAGGACGAGGGCCGGCTTGCCGCTCAGCTCGGCGTAGCCCGTGGGCTGGACGTCCACGAGCTGCACGGTGCCCAGGTCACCGAGGGTCACGGGCGTCGCCGGGCCGGCCGCCTGGCTCGCGCCCGCCCCGGCCGACTGGCTGGCACCCGCACCCGCGGCCTGGCCGGCTCCCGCCCCGGTCGGTTGGCTCGCGCCCGCACCCGCACCCGCGGCCTGGCCGGCTCCGGCGCCGGGCGTGGCGACGCCCACGACGAGCGATCGGATCTCGCCGACCGAGGTGAACTGGTGCTGCGCCGACACGGGGATCGAGACGTTGCCGACCGGCAGCGAGCCGGCGGGCAGGATCAGGTTGTTCGCCTGCAGGACGCCCTCGATCTGGCTGAGGCTGATGCGGCTGGAGGCGAGCTTCGCGGGGTCCAGGGCGATGAGCACGCGCTGCTGGATCGCGCCGCTCATGTCGACCTTGCTCACGCCGCCGATGCCCTGGAGCGCCGGCAGGATCGTGCTCGTGGCCAGTGCGTTCAGTTGTGCCTGGGTCGTCGAGCCCGACGCCTGGATCGAGACGGTGAGCGGCGGCAACGCGTTGATGTCGAGGGACTGGATCTGCGGCGTCGACCCGGAAGGCAGCTGGAGCGCTGTTACCGCCTGCGTGATGGTGTCCTGCGTGGACTTGACGTCGGTGCCATACGAGAACTGCGCGACCACGATCGAGATGCTGTTGACGGAGCTCGAGTTGACGTGCTGGAGACGCGGCACGCTGCCGATCGCGCGCTCGATCGGCTCGGTGACCTGCGACGCGACGTCCTGCGCGCTCGCGCCGGGCACGGGCGTGACGACGACGATATACGGAAGCGAGATGTTGGGCAGCAGCTCCTGGTTGAGCTGGCCCCACGCGAAGATGCCGGCCAGGAAGAGGCTCGTGGCGATCAGCAGCGTGACGCTGCGCTTCGCGACGGCCAGCTGGGTCAGTCGGATCACGGGGCTACTCCTTGGCGGCGACGGCCTCCCGACCGTCCGATGAAGGCGGGGACGGGCGTGGTGTCCCCCCGGCGGTCCTCGGCGCTATGCCGACGTCGGGGGGCTCGCGGAGGTGCGGTCGATGACGGCCTGGAGCAGGCGGTCGAGCACGACGAGTTCGTCGGCGGACAGGACGCGGAGCACGCGGCGGAACGCGTCCGAGCGTATCCCGATGATGTCGTCGAGGAGGCGACGCCCGGAGTCGGTGAGCACGCAGTCGACGATCCGTCGGTCATCGCTGCGGTGGTGACGCTCGACGAGCCCGTGGCGTTCCAGGCGATCGACGACGCCGCTCGCGGTCGGCAGGCCGACGCTGAGCCACTCGGCGATCCGGCTCATCGTGACGGGCTCGCGGGCGCTCAGCAGGAACAGGAGTCGGAGCTGTCCGAACGTGAGCTCCTGGGCGGCCCAGGATGGCACCACGGGCGTTTCCGCGTCCCACAGGCTGTCGAGCCGGGCGAGCACCCGTTCGACGTCGGCGTCCGTAGGCGCCGCCTGCCCACCATGGCGAGTTGCTTCGCTCATAGCGCAACAGTATGACATGTCACGAACAGCTTGCCATGCCTGAAAGTACCCGGGCGGAGCGGACGATCGGAGCCGACGCGGGGTCGGCGCCTGACGCGAACGGCCCCGGCCCGACATACTGCCGCCCATGGACCCGACCTCCCGATCTGGCGCCCCGGAGGTACCCCGGCGGATCGAGATCCCGGTGCGCGTGCGGTTCGACGAGGCCACGGCGGCCGGCCACTGCCGCGCCTCGGCCCATCTCCGGGCGATGCAGGACGTGGCGTGGGCACACTCGACCGGCGCCGGGTTCGACCTCCCCTGGTATCGCGCGCACGGCCGTTTCTGGCTCGTTCGCTGCCTCGTGCTCGACGTGCTCCGGCCGGTCGAGCCCGGCACCGTGCTCACGGTGTCCACGGAGGTCGTGGCCATGCGGCGCATCTGGGCGCGCCGGGAGAGCGACTTCGTCGCGCCAGGTGGGGCGCTGGTCGCACACGGGCTGGCCGACTGGGTCATGACCACGGCGGAGGGGGCTCCGGCGCGGATCCTCGACGACCTGCTGGTGCTGTTCGGCGGTACCGATCGGCTGGAGCCGGCGCACGTCCCCCCGGCAAGACCGCCCTCCGACGCGGCAGAGCTGCCCCTCCGGGTCGCGCCGCGCGACCTCGACCCCATGGGACACGCGAACAACGCGGTCTACGTGGACTGGCTCGACGAGGCGGTGCTGCGCGCCGGGGGCGCCGCGGACGTCGAGCGCACGCCCCGCCGGTACCGGCTCGAGTACCTGCTGCCGGCCGCACCGGACGCGGCGATCGTGGCGCGCACGTGGCGGGCCGGGCCGGGCTGGGCGTGCCAGCTGAGCAACCCGGATGGCACCGTCCTGCTGCGCGCACGACTGGAGCCCGTGGCGGTCGACGACGCCGTCGCGGCATCCTGAGCCGGACCGCCGGCCTCGACCCGGATCGCGCCGGGTCCGTCCGGAGCCCCGGGACACGACGCTCGGCCCATGCGGAGCACCGCACCGCGGCGCACGATGGCGACCCGAGGAGGTCGCCGATGCCCGCCAACCCGTTCCTTCACGCCGAGCCCGGATCGTTCCCGCAGTGGGCCGGGCGGCTCGCCCTGCCGGTCGCGGGTGTCGTGGCGGGCAGCGTGGCCGGTTTTGTCGTCGCCGCGCTCGTGCGCCGTCCGGGCCACCCCGGGCGACCATCCATGGAACTGGCACCGGCGGACACCGCGATCGATTTCGACAAGGGCGGCGTGTGGCTGGAGCGCGAATCCCTCGAGGGTGACCGCAGCGCCGGGGCCGACGTCACCGTGGACGGGATCCCGGGGGGTCTTCCCGTGACGGGGATGCGCCCGACGTTCGAGGTCGATGCCGAGCTGGCGCGGGAACTCGACGCCGGGGCGGCCCCCGCCGACGCGGGGCCGGCCCCTGCCGACGCCGGGGCGGCCCCTGCCACGGAAGGGGGCGCGGACCTGCCGCTCGAGGCCGGGCGCGAGACCGTCCTGGCGCGCTGACCGCTCCGCGCCGCCGCAGGTGGCCGGGGGCGCCGCCGGTCAGCGCGCGGCGCGCACGATGGCGAGCGCCACGACCACGCTGAGCACCAGGGCGCCGGTGATCACCGCGGGCACCAGCCCGGTCGAGCTCATGGCAACCGTCGCCAGGCCGGTGAGGGCGAGGATCCCGAGCAGCACGTACGAGGCGATCTGCCGCCACGCCGCCCAGGACAGGCCCCAGGGGCCGCTCGACCCCGCCGCACCGCCGGCCGCGGGCCCCGCGCCGGCGCCCTGGCGGGCACGACCCGGGCGCGCCGGGCGTTCGCGACGGACGCTCATGACCCCATTCCTCCGCTTCTCCCCCTGAAGACTGCATCGTAGGCGCGGACCAGCCGGTCCCCCAGTGTGACGTCAATCTCGGCCCGCCGCTCGGCGACCCAGGCGGCCGTGACCCGCACCCACGCGGGCTCGTTGCGGCGCCGCGGCGCCCCGGGCGGCGAGAGGTACGGCGAGTCCGTCTCGACCAGCAGCCGGTCGGCCGGGACGATCCGCGCGACCAGCGCCGACGCCTCCTCGCCGCGGCGGAACACGAGACCCGAGAAGCTGATCGCCAGGCCGAGCTCGAGCGCGGTCTCCGCGTAGTCCACCGGCCCCGAGAACGAGTGCAGGATCGCGGGTGGACGCCCGGCCAGCGCTGCCGTCCAGGACGGGTCCCCGACGCCGGCGTCGCGCAGCTCCGCCAGCAACTCGTCCTGCGCGTCCCGCCGGCCCGCGGCGGATCGGCAGTGCAGGATCACCGGCTTGCCCGTGGCGCGGCCGAGCGCGAGGTGCCGGCGCAGGTTCGTCAGCTGCGCGGCGCGCGGCGAGAACAGGCGGTCGTAGTCGAGCCCGGTCTCGCCGATGCCGACGACGGACGGGTCCGCGGCGAGCGCCTGCACCTCGGACCAGGTCGCGTCGTCCACGCTCGACGCCACGTGCGGGTGGATCCCCACTGCCGCGTCGAGGTGCAGCGGACGGGAAGTCGCGCCCGGCGGTCCCCCCACCAGCGCCACTGCGGCGCGCGACGATTCGAGGTCCCAGCCCGGCACGAGCAGCCGCTCGACGCCGGCCAGGGCCGCCGAGTCCAGCACCGCGGCAAGATCGCCGGCAAACGGTTCCGCCTGGACGTGCCCGTGCGAGTCGACCAGGCGCACGGGATCGGGCACGGCGGTGGCGGGCTCAGGCCTGGGCCGGGCTCGCGGGTTCGTCCCGGCTCGCGAGCTGGGCCTCGGTCTCCAGGCGCGGGAAGAGCGGGGCCGGCACGCCGATTCGGCCGCCCGCCGGGCCGCCTCCCCAGCGCAGGAGCTCGTCGAGCGGCGGCCCGCCGTTGCCGTCGGCGGCGTACGGGTACGGCACCCCGAGCTGGTCCGCCAGGCTCGGGGCGACGTTCGGGATGAACGGCGCGGCGGCGAACCCGACGAGCCGGCACGCCTCCAGGAGATCGCCCAGCACGTCGCGCAGCCTCGCCGCTGCGGCCTGGTCCCCCTCCCTGGCCGATTTCGCCAGCACCCAGGGCTGCTCGGCGTCGACGAACCGGTTGGCCGCCCCGACGAAGTCCCAGAGAGCGGCCAGGGCGTCGTGCAGGAGGTAGCCCGAGAGCTTCGCCTCGTGCGCGGCCCGTGTGGCACGCCACGCGACCGCGAGCGGTGCCTGGTCCGGGGAGCGGGGCGCCGGCCGCTCGCCACCCAGGTAGCGTGCCGTCATCGAGAGGCTGCGGTTCACCAGGTTGCCGAAGTCGTTGGCCAGGTCGGCGTTGTAGCGGCGCACGAAGGAATCCCACGACACGTCGCTGTCGCGGTCGAACGCGACCTCCCGCAGCAGCACGTAGCGCGCGCCGTCGGTCCCCAGGGCGGCTGCCACGTCGGTCGGATCGAGGAAGTTGCCCCGGCTCTTGCTCATCCGCTCGCCCTGGACCAGGAGCCAGCCGTGGACCCAGACCTGGCGCGGCAGCTGCAACCCGGCGCTCATCAGCATCGCGGGCCACATGATCGTGTGCAGCCGGTTGATGTCCTTGCCGATGATGTGCAGGTCGGCCGGCCACCAGCCCGCAAACCGGTCCGGTTCGTCCGGGAAGCCCACCCCGGTGACGTAGTTCGTCAGCGCGTCGAACCACACGTAGACGGTGCCCGCCTCCGGGTTCCACGAGCCGTCGGGAAGCTGCGACGACGAACCGTCGGGCATGATCGGGAACGGAATCCCCCAGGGCGCCTTCTCGCGGCTGACGGAGAAGTCCTCCAGGCCCTGCCGGATGAACCCGAGCATCTCGTTCTTCCGGTACTCCGGCTGCACCCAGTCCGGATGCTCCGCGTAGTACCGCTCGAGCCGCTCCTGGTAGGCGGACAGGCGGAAGAACCAGTTGCGCTCGGTGAGCCACTGGAGCTCGACCCCGGGATGGTTCGGGCAGTGCACGCCGGTCGCGTCCTCGATCAGGTCGCTGGGCGCGCGGAACCCCTCGTTCGGGCAGTACCAGCCTTCGTAGGTGCCCTGGTACAGGTCGCCGTTGGCGTGTGCCCGGCGGATCATCTCGTGCACCGCGCGCACGTGATCGGGGTCCGTGGTGCGGATGAAGCGATCGGGAGCGATGCCCAGTGCGCGCTCGGCCGTCGTGAACAGCCCGACCATCTCGTCCACGAACGCCTTCGGGGTCTTGCCGAGCTTCGCGGCGGTGGTCGCGATGTTCACCGAGTACTCGTCGGTCCCGGTCAGGAAGAACGTCTCGTGGCCGTGCATCCGGTGCCAGCGCGCGATCGCATCGGCGCCCACGACCTCGTACAGGGTGTGGAGCCCGGGCCGGCTGTTGGCGTAGGCGATCGCGGTGGTCAGGTAGAAGCGCTGCTGGTCGGACATCGGCGGCGATGGTAGCAGGCGCGGACGACGCTCCGCCGCGCGGCACCAAGGTCGGCGCGCGGGAAACGCAGGACCCGCGGTCGATGCCGCGGGTCCTGACTGCTCGTCGGATGGATGATGTGGTGGGGATCGCGGCCGGCGCTCCGACGCCACCGGCTCCGCGACGTCAGGCGCCGGGTCCCGGTTCGGTGTCCTGCCGGTCGGCGGCCGTCTCTCCGGAAGCTCCCTGCTCCGCCTGCTGGCGGCGCAGCTCGGCCGCGTACTCCTTGCTCCGGGCGGCGACCTTGTGGCCGACCTCCGTGGTCATGGTGGCGGCCTTCTGGAGGGCCGGGCCGGCGTTCTCCGCGGCGACCGCGGCGAGCTCGGCCGCCTTGGCCGCGACCTCGCGGAGCACGGGTCCGGCATGCTCGGCGACGCCGTCGATCATCGCCTGGAGCTGACCGACCCAGTCGCGCGCGCTCTCGTCGTGGACGCGCCACCCGCCGCTCTCCCAGCTCCCGGAGGTCCCACCGGCACCGCCCTCGCCGGCGCCCGTGCCCTCGGCGGCCTGTTCCGCACCGGCGGGTCGATCACCGCCGGCGGCCGCCGCCTCCGCCGATGCCTGCGTGTCGCCGGTCGCCTCCGTGCCGGGCTGCTCGCCTGATGCCATCGCCGGGTTCGGGCTCTCGTCCATGTGCTCCCCCCTGGGGGTTGCGGTGCCCGTTCGGGCACGTCACGTTGCGCTGGCAGTGTACCGCGGCGCACCCCCGCCACCTCAAGTGCCGGTCGGCCGTGCGTGCCGGAATCCTGCGGGCTGGACGGGTCGGGTTCCCCGCCGGGGCGTCAGTGCCGGAAGTGGCGCACCCCCGTGAGCAGCATCGAGACGCCGGCGGCCTCCGCCGCCGCGACCACCTCGTCGTCGCGGACCGAGCCGCCGGGTTGCACGAAGGCCGTGACGCCGGCGTCCGCGCAGGCCAGCATGCCGTCCGGGAACGGGTAGAACGCGTCCGATGCGCAGGCGGCGCCCCGCACCCGCCCCGGCCCCGCCTTCTCGACGGCCAGCCGCGCGCTGTCGACCCGGCTCATCTGCCCCGCGCCGATCCCGACCAGCGTGCGGTCCCGCACCAGGACGATCGCGTTCGACTTCACGTGGCGGGCGAGCCGCCAGGCCAGGTCGAGATCCCGCCGCTCCCGTTCGTCGGGCTCCCTGGAGGTCACCCGGCGCCAGGCGGCCGGGTCGTCCGGGCGGACGTCCGACTCGGTCGCCAGCACGGCCCCGCCGGCGCTCCGGTACTCGACCCCCGGCTCCCCGGCCGGACGGCCCAGCCACGGATCCACCACCACGCGCAGGTTGGGGCGGCGGGCCAGCACCGCCACGGCTTCCGGCTCGATGGAGGGCGCGACGACCACCTCGAGGAACAGCGCGGTGAGCCGCTCGGCCAGCGCGGCGTCGATGGGCCCGGACAGCGCCACCACGCCGCCGAACGCGCTCACCGGATCTCCCGAGAGGGCGCGTTCCCACGCGGTGTCCAGGTCGTCCGCCTCGGCGGCGCCGCACGGGTTGGTGTGCTTGACGATCGCGCAGGCAGGCCCCCGGAGGTCGCGGGCGATCGCCGCGGCGGCCGAGGCGTCGAGCAGGTTGTTGTAGCTGAGCGCCTTCCCCTGTCGCAGGTCCACCCCGCGGGCGAACGGCCCGGCCGCCTCCGGCGTGTCCGGCAGGCGATAGACGGCCGCCCCCTGGTGCGGGTTCTCGCCGTATCGCAGCACCTGGACGCGTTCCAGCTGGAGCGAGAGGCGCACGGGGAACGGCCCGGCCTCCTCCAGCCCGAACCGCACCGGCAGCTCGGCCGCGATCCGCGCGTCGTAGGCGGCCGTGTGGCGGAACGCCGCCGCCGCCAGCCGCCGGCGGGTGGCCTCGCCCAGGCGCCCCTCGGCGCGCAGCTCGGCGAGCACCGCCGGGTACGTCGCCGGATCGGTCACGATCGCCACCGACGCGTGGTTCTTCGCCGCGGCGCGGACCAGGGTGGGGCCGCCGATGTCGATCTCCTCGACCAGCTCGTCGAGCGTGGTGCCGGGCCGCTCCGCCGCGGCGGCGAACGGGTAGAGGTTGACCACCACGAGCTCGAACGGCTCGATCACCCCGGCCGCGAGCTGCGCGGCGTGGTCGGGACGGCGGAGATCGGCGAGCACGCCGGCCGCGATGCGCGGGTGGAGGGTCTTGACGCGCCCGTCGAGCATCTCCGGGAACCCGGTGACCGCCGCGACCTCGGTGACCTCGAGGCCGGCCGCCCGCAGTGCCCGCGCGGTGCCGCCGGTCGAGACCAGCTCGAACCCGAGCGAGGCGAGCCCCTGGGCGAGCCCGGCCAGCCCTTCCTTGTCGGACACCGAGAGGAGCGCCCTCCGCGGCCGGGGGAGCGCCGCCACGCGGGCCGGATCGACCGACACGCGGCCGTCGGGCCCGCGCGTCAAGGCGCCCGCGGCCAGCAGCGCCACCGCGCGCGGGAAGAGGCGGTGCTCGGCAGCGTGGAGCCGCCCGAGCAGCGATTCCTCGTCGTCACCGGGGAGGACCGGGACCGCCTCCTGCAGGACGATCGGGCCGCCGTCGAGCACCTCGTCGACCAGGTGGACCGTCACGCCGGTCACGCGGACGCCGGCCGCGAGCGCGTCGCGCACCGCGTGCGCGCCGGGGAACGCGGGCAGCAGGCTGGGGTGGACGTTCAGCATGCGGTCCCGGAAGGCCGCCAGCGTGGCCGGCCCGACGACCCGCATGAAGCCGGCCAGCGCGACGACGCGTGCGCCGGAGGCCTGCAGGGCCCCGAGAACCGCCAGGTCCCAGGCCGCCGGATCGGCGTAATCCGCCGGGTGCAGCACCGCGGTCGGGATCGACTGCGCGCGCGCCCAGTCGACCGCGGGGCACGGGCGATCGGCGAGCACCAGCACGGTTCGGACGCCGAGCCACCCGCGGCGCTCGGCCCGGACGATCGCCTGCAGGTTGCTCCCCCGGCCGGAGACGCAGACCGCGATCGGGACGGCAGGCTGCGTGCTCATCCCTGCCCGACCTCGACGTACCGGTCCGGGCCCGCCTCCGAGGCGGGGATCACGTTCCCCAGGCGCCAGGACGTGATGCCCCGCCCGGCGAGGAACGTGCGCGCGGGTTCGACGGCGGCCTCGGGCACCACGGCGACCATCCCGATCCCGGCGTTGAGCGTGGCCCGCATCTCCGGGCCGCCCAGATCCCCCAGCTTCGCGAGGAGCCGTGTCACCGACGGCTCGGGCCACGATCCGAGGTCGAGCCGCGCGGCCAGCGCCTCCGGCAGAGCGCGGGGCACGTTGCCCGGCAGCCCGCCCCCGGTGACGTGCGCGAGCCCGCGCAGCGGCAACCCGCGGCCGGCGAGATGGGCGCGCAGCGCCAGCACGTCGCCGGCGTAGATGCGGGTCGGCGTGAGCAGCACGTCCCCCAGCGTCGCGCTCCCCTGCCCCGGCTCGGCCGCGGCCACTCGGGCCGCCTCCGCGTCGCCCAGCACGGCCCGCACGAGCTCCCGGTACGGTCGGCCGAGCGGCAGGTCGTGGCGGGCGAGGATCGCGCGCACCAGCGAGTAGCCGTTGGCGTGCAGCCCCGAGGCGGCCAGCCCGAGCAGCACGTCGCCGGCCTCCACGGCGGCCGGGTCGAACAGCTCGTCGCGTTCGGCGATCCCCACGCAGAAGCCGGCCAGGTCGAACTCGTCGGGTGCCATGAGGCCGGGGTGCTCCGCCGTCTCGCCGCCCACCAGCGCGCAGCCGGCCACCTCGCATCCGCGCGCCACGCCGCCCACCAGCGCGGCGACCTCGGTCGGGTCGACATGCCCCACGGCCAGGTAGTCGAGGAAGAACAGGGGGCGCGCACCGAGGCAGACGACGTCGTCGGCGCACATCGCCACCAGGTCCTCGCCGATCGTGTCGAGACGGCGCATGGCCCGCGCGATCGCCGTCTTGGTTCCGACCCCGTCGGTGGCCCCGACCATGACGGGCTCGCGCATCCCGGGCGGCACGCGGACGGCG
>JAJYEB010000042.1 GCA_021790375.1 Chloroflexota bacterium
TGTTCGACTCGCGCGGCGACATCGTGACCAACGCGCACGTCGCGGGCACCTCGACGTCCTTCACCGTCACCCTGGCCACGGGCCGCACCGTCAAGGGGACGCTGGTGGGTGAGTTCGTGCCGAACGATATCGCCGTGATCAAGGTCTCCGCGACGGGCCTGCAGCCCGCCACGTTCGGTGACTCGTCGAACCTGGCCGTCGGCGACATCGTGCTGGCGATGGGCAACCCGCTGGGCCTGCAGAGCAGCGTGACCGAGGGGATCGTGAGCGCGCTCGGACGGACGGTCTCCGAGCCGAACGGGACCGCACTCCCCGACGTCATCCAGACCAGCGCTGCGATCAACCCCGGAAACAGCGGTGGCGCGCTCGTCGACCTCAACGGGCACGTGGTCGGCATCCCGACGCTCGCCGCGTCCGATCCCCAGATGGGGGGCGCGGCCGCGGGCATCGGGTTCGCGATCCCGGGCAACATAGCCCGGGACCTGGCGAGTCAGATCATCCGGTACGGCAAGGTCATCGACTCGCACCGCGCGTTCCTCGGCATCGAGAGCGCCGACCTTTCGTCCGGAGGAGGGGCACTGGTCTACTCCACCGTGGCCGGGGGGCCGGCCGCGAAGGCAGGCCTGGTGGCAGGTGACATCATCACGGGGGTGGACGGGCAGCCCACACCATCGGCGGGCACCCTGGCGGCGGTGCTGGCGGGGCTCAAGCCGGGTCAGACGGTCCCGGTCAACGTCACGCACCAGGATGGAAGTCAGTCGACGGTGCGCGTGACCCTGGGCCAACTCCCGGGGTGAACGAGGAGGTGGCTCCGGCGGCCCGGCGCCGGTTGTGCACTGAATTCGCGGGGGAACGGCTGAGAACCGCATCTCGCTCCCCCGTCCCGCCGGACTCGGGAGTGGCTGAAGGTCGCCCTCATCGAGTGCGCGACATGCCACCAGGTGGTCTACGCGATGGCGTTTCCCTTGCTTGCGGGCAGCCTGCAGGTGTGCGGCTGTCCGGAGAGCCTGTCCTTGATGGTCCGCCTCAGCGAAGATGCGGGCAGCGTGGCGTGCGCAGCCTGCGCCCACGCCCGGCCGAAGCGCTGAAAGGCGGCCTGCTTGCTGACTCCCAAGGCCTCCCCCGCTTCCCGCCAGGAGTGCGTCTCCAGGGCGCGGGGGGCCGAGCGCCCCTGTTGCGGACCCTCGGAAACGGATCCCAACTAGAACAGATGGTCTTGTCGAGAGGGCTCGGCCCGACAAACCGGCGAGGCCGCAGGTCGAGGAGGAGCTACCGGGACGCCCCGGGCACCGGGACCGGCCGGACTGTCAGGCCGTCGATGTCCACGAAGTCGGCCGGGTTGCAGGTGTAGAGGGGCAACCCGTTGGCGATCGCGGTGGCCGCGATCAAGGCATCGAACGCGCGTGCAGCCCGCTTGCGGCCGGATCGGCGGAACGACGCGGCCACCTGCCCGAAGGCGCGAGCGCCGGCCGCGTCGAACGGGATCGGGTCGAAATCGGCTTCCGCCTGCTGGACATGCGCGAGGCGGCGGGCACGTTCGACTTCGTCGTCCGTGATGAGCGGGCCGGCGGAGAGTTCCGCGAGGGTGATCGCAGAGATCAACGGGACATGGGGGAGCACGGAGACATCGGCGATGCGCGGCAGCAGGAGCAGGGTGCTCGTATCGAGCAGGCCCTCCGGGTCGCTCACAGCTCGTTGTCGATGAGCGCGTCGATGTCCTGGCGCAACGCACCCGGGTCGAGTGGCGGCAATCGGCGCCAGCGTTCGACGAGTTCGGCAGCGCGCAGGCCCCGCGGACGGAGTGGTCGCAGCTCTGCCACCGGGCGACCGTCTCGGGTGACGGTCACGTGCACGCCGGCCTCCACGCGATCCACCACCTCGCCGCCGCGATTGCGCAGCTCCCTGATCGTCACGGTATCCATGACGGCCATGGTATCACCCGTGATACATGCGTCAGGGTTGCGCGCGGCGCGGTGGGGCGGCGGCAGGGGATGCCTGGTCGGGGCGAGAGGGCTTGGCCGCGCGGAACCGATGTCATGGGCGACGCCGGTAGCGGATCGGCGGCGCCGGGCCGCCCGGCGGATGGACGATGCGCAGCTCCCGGCCGGACCGAGCACGCGGCGGCTGGGCGGCGTCGAACTTGTTGGGCGTCAACCGCCCGGATTCAGTAACAGAGTGGCTCCGGCGGTAGGACTCGAACCTACGACCAAGCGGTTAACAGCCGCCCGCTCTACCGACTGAGCTACGCCGGATCGGCAACCCGGGGAGTATAGCGGACCGGCGCGCGCCGGGATCGGCACGGGGCGGTCGAGCGCGCTCCTGCGGCACCACGTCGACCGCGGCCGGTGGCGACATGTCGGCCGCGCCCGGCGGCACCCGTCGCCCGCACTCCGGCGGGGCGTTCGCATGCTCCTCCTGCGTCAGGGAGGGGTGAGCACCACGGGGTTGGTATAGGCCCACGGCTCCCCGAAGCGCCGGGCCTCGAGCCGGTACGACCCGGGACCGGGCGCCTCCACCCGCAGGCTCCTTCCGGACCCGCGCGCGATTTCCGTCCCGTCCCTCAGCAGGCGAAGCGCGGCATGCCGCGGACTGTGAACCCGCAGCTCGGCGCCGCCGGCCCACGCCAGCCACTCGCCTGGGCCGGCCTCTCGTCCGTCCGGACCCGCCGCGGTCAACTCGAGGCCGAGCGCATCGCCCAGCCTGCGGTTGGCGAAGTACAGCCGCCCGTCCGCGATGGCCGACAGGATGGCGGCACGCGCCGGCTCGATGTCGGCCGGGAGCGGCTCCGCGAGGCGCAGGTAGTTGGTGAACGTCCGGAATACCTGTGCGTACGGGAAGATGGTGAGCGTGCGCCCCAGCGCTCGGATCCTGAACGCGTGCACGTCGGTGCCGCTCACGCCCACCGTGAGGCGGTCCCCGCCGGCAAACCCCGGGCGAACGGGGGGCGGGCCGGCCGCCCTGCGCCGCGAGGCGCGCGGGGCGGGGGCGCCCTGGTCGGGAACCACCGGCACGTTCAGCGCGTCCCACCAGCGCAGCACGCGATCGGCGGGGCCCTGGAGCCCGGTCCCCGGCAGCAGCACGTGCAGCAGCCGGTTGGCGGGCGTCAGGCGCTCGGCCCACTCGCTCATGTAGTTCCACAGCTCGATCCCGCGCATGCCCCGCACGTTCCAGTCGTGCCACGGATACGGCGGCAGCTCGGGGATCGCGACGCCGCGCCGCTCGTCCGGGT
The DNA here is from genome assembly GCA_021790375.1 of Chloroflexota bacterium. GTDB lineage: Bacteria > Chloroflexota > Limnocylindria > Limnocylindrales > CSP1-4 > JAJYNJ01. The sequence goes on from JAJYEB010000042.1 coordinate 3,230, forward strand.
GCGCCAGGTGCGTGAGGGCGCCGCGGTTGCCCAGGATGGCGATCGCCTCGGCCGGGGGGATCGTCGGGTCGAGCGGCTCGTCGCCCAGGGCTGCGCGCTCGCCGTAGACGAGCATGTGGTCGCCCCCGTCGGGCGTCCACTCGTAGCCGACGATCACCACGAGGCCGTCGTGGACCCCCTCGAACCCCCGGTAGGTCGGCGCCAGCGTGTTGTGGTCGGTCATCCCGATCCACTCCAGGCCGGCCCGCCGTGCGGCCCGCGCGATCTCGTCGAGGTCGCCGGTGCCGTCGCTGAACCGGGAGTGGATGTGGAGCGCCCCCGGGCTGTGATGGGTCACGAACCTATACTACGGGGCCATGACGCACGAGCGGGAACGGGGCGGCGACGCGCGGCTGCGCGAGACGACCATCGCGAAGCGGGTCGTCTACCAGGGGAACTACCTCACGTTCCGCATCGATGCGGTGCGCGACTCCGGAGGCGGGGAGCACGAGCGCGAGCTGGTGCTCCACCCCGGCGCGGTCGCGATCGTCCCGATCGACGACGACGACGTGCTGCTCGTGCGCCAGTGGAGGCACGCGACCGGCGGACCGCTGCTGGAGATCCCGGCAGGGACGGTGGACCTGCTCGAGGACGGCACGCCCGAGGACCCCGCGGTGTGCGCGGCCCGGGAACTCGGCGAGGAGACCGGCACGCAGGCGGCACGCTGGCGCCACCTGGGCGTGTTCTGGACGGCACCGGGCTTCACCGACGAGCACATGCACCTCTACCTTGCCCAGGACCTCTCTCCGGCTCCCGATGGCGTCGGCCCGGAGCCCGACGAACGGCTGGAGCTGGTGCGGATGCCATGGCGTGACGCGGTGGCCGCCGCGGAGCGGGGAGAGATCGAGGACGCGAAGTCGCTGGTCGGGCTGCTGCAGCTGGCACGGCTGGCGGACCGCGGCGAGCTCTAGCGGCTCAGAGCACCGTGGGGGGCTGCGGGCCCTCCAGCCGTGCGAGCGCGTTCCGGTAGAGGCGCGAGTCGGGAGCGAGTGCCACCGCAAGCCGCAGGTGGGTGCGGGCCTCGTCGGTCCGGCCCAGTCGCTTGAGGCTCTGACCGAGCGCGAAGTGCGCGTAGGGCAGCGACGGGTCGACCTCCAGCAGTTCGCCGAAGACCTCCGCGGCGCGCTCGTGCTGTCCGCTGTTGTAGCAGGCCCGCCCGAGTGCCTCGATGATGGATCCGCGCCGCGGTTCGAGCCGGGCCGCCCGCTCGAGGAGGACGGCCGCCTGCGCGTAGTGCCGCCGGCGCATCAACGCGTGGCCCCGCTGGAGCAGCCCGTACGCGGTCTCGCGCTCCAGCAGCTCGGCGACCGCTCGCTCCTCGCTGGTCATCGGCGCTGCCTCCCCGCCGCCTTCGTCGCCCGGAGAGCCGGAGGGGCCAGCACCGGTGGGCGCGGGGTTCTGCTCGTCGGGCCGTGCGTCGTCGCCGGGCCGCGCAGCGTCGGCCGGCCGTGCGTCGTCCGTGCCATCGTCGGGCGCGGGAGTCCGCTCGCTCATCCCGGAATCCTCCCACGCCTCCGGCATTGCGTCCCGCATGCGTCCCTGGCGCCCTGCTGCGCGGGCCGGGCACCAGCGTGGCGGGCCCCGGCCATGTCGACCGCCGGCCGGGCCACATCAGCCCCCGGCCAGGCCACCGCCGTCGACCACGAGCGTGGTGCCGGTCACGTACGCGGCCTCGTCCGAGGCGAGGTACAGGATCGACGCCGCGATCTCCTCCGGGGTGCCGACCCGGCCCAGCGGCCGACCCGCCGCCGATTCGGCGATCCCCTCCCGCGTCGGCATTCCGAGCTGGCGAAACTCGTCGCGGAGCAGGGCGGTGTCGGTGTCTCCCGGACACACGCAGTTCACCCGGATTCCCTCCGGCCCGTGGTCGATCGCCAGGGCCCGCGTGAGGTTGATCACGACGGCCTTCGTCGCCGCGTAGCTCACCGAGCGTGGGCCGGCGACCAGGCCCCAGCCGGATCCGAGCGTGACGATCGCACCGCCGCCGCGCTCACGCATCCGCGGGATGGCCGCGCGGCAGCAGCGGAACACCGCGGTCAGGTTCACCGCGAGGACCTCGTCCCACTCGGCGTCGCTCGTCTCGATCGCGGTGTGGCGCCGGATGACGCCGGCCGCGGTCACCAGCACGTCGAGCCCCCCGAACGCCGTCACCACCGCATCGACCGCCCGGGCCGGCGTTTCGGGGTGCACCAGGTCGAGCGGGAGGGACAGCGCCCGTCCTCCCGCTGCCGCGATCGCCCCCACGACCCGCGCGAGCCCGGCCTCGTCGCGGTCGGCCAGCCCCACGGCCGCTCCCTCGGCCGCAAACCGGATCGCCGTCGCCGCACCGATCCCGGACGCTGCCCCGGTCACCAGCGCGATCCGTCCCGCCAGGAGGCCGCCCGATGTGGCTGGCATGCGTCCCTCCCCTCTCCCCGCCGGCACCGGAACCGCCGTGAGCCCCGGCGGACGGACGAAATCCCGGCACACTCAGCCGGCCGGAACCGGGATACTACTCGTCGTCCCACACCATCCGCCCCGCCCGAGGACGGGCAGCCGCATCGGAGGGTGCAACGCATGGGAGAGACCGTGGCAACGGAGCACGTCCGGCATCGCGTCGTGGTGACGGGCGGCGCGAGCGGGATCGGCTTGGCCACCGCGAAGCGCTTCCTGGACGACGGGGCGCGCGTCGTCGCGATCGACATCGATTCGGAGGCCCTCGAGCGCGCCCGTGACGACCTGCCCGGGCTCGACGGCGTACCCGCGGACGTCAGCGACGCGGCGCAGGTCGGGGCCGCGTTCGCCGAGGTCGACCGGCTCATGGGCGGCGTGGACGTGCTGGTCGCGAACGCGGGCATCAGCGTCCGCCGGCGGTTCCTCGACATCGAGCCCGCGCAGTGGGCGCGGGTCATCGGGGTCAACCTCACCGGCGCCTTCCTGTGTGCCCAGGCGGCCATCCGCCGGATGGCGGCACAGGGCTCCGGCGTGGTCCTCTTCACCTCGTCCACCAACGGGCTCGACGGACACCCCCTCTATGCCGACTACAACGCGTCCAAGGCGGGGATCAACCTGCTGATGAAGACCATCGCCCTGGAGCACGCTCCGTGGCTCCGCTCGAACGCCGTGTGCCCCGGCTACGTGCTGACTCCCATGCAGCAGTCGGAATACACGCCGGAGATGCTCGAGGCGGTCAACCGGCAGATCCCGATGGGACGCCACGCCCGCCCGGACGAGATCGCCGCATTGTTCGCGTTCCTCGCATCGGACGAGGCGGCGTACATCACCGGCCAGTGCATCAGCATCGACGGGGGCGAGACCGCATGAGCACGGGGCGCGACGCAGTTCACCCGTACATCCCCAGCAGCGTCCCCGCGATGCGGGACGCGATGCTGCGCACCATCGGCGTCCGTGACGTGGACGAGCTCTACGCGGACATCCCCCCGGCGCTGCGGCTGGAGCGGCCCCTGCGGCTGCCGGAGCCGCTCGCCTCGGAACACGACCTGCGCCGGCACGTGGACGAGCTCCTGGCCAGGAACACCAGCACGAGCGAGGCACTCAGCTTCCTTGGCGCCGGCTGCTACCGGCACTTCGTCCCCGCGGTGTGCGACGAGGTCAATGGTCGCTCGGAGTTCCTGACGGCGTACGGCGGGGAGCCGTACGAGGATCACGGCCGTTTCCAGGCGCTGTTCGAGTACGGCAGCATGATGGGCGAGCTGCTCGAGATGGACGTCGTCAGCGTCCCGACCTTCGATGGGGCCCAGGCGGCGGCGACCGCGCTCCGCATGGCGGGCCGGATCACCGGGCGCTCCCGGGTGCTGGTGCCTGCCTCCACCAGCCCGCAGCGGCGTTCCGTGATCGACAACTACGTCGACGGAGCGCTCGACGTGGCCGAGGTCGCGTACGACCCGGACACGGGACTGCTCGACCTGGGCGACCTGCGCGCGAAGCTCTCCGACGACACCGCGGCGGTCTTCATGGAGAACCCGACCTACCTCGGGCTGATCGAGGCGCAGGCGCCCGAGATCGTCCGGCTCGCGCACGCCGGCGGTGCGCTCGCGATCGCGGGCGTGGACCCGTCCTCGCTCGGGGTCGTGGCGGCGCCGGGCGCCTACGGCGCCGACATCGCGTGCGGCGACCTCCAGCCGCTGGGCATCCACATGTACTTCGGGGGCGGGCAGGGCGGCTTCATCGCGTCTCCCGACGAGCAGCGGTTCGTGGCGGAGTACCCGTCGCGCCTGTTCGGGCTGACGCGCACCTCCGTCGAGGGCGAGTACGGGTTCGGGGACGTGGCCTGGGAGCGCACCAGCTTCCACGGCCGGGAGCAGGCCCGGGAATTCGTGGGCACCGCGGCGGCGCTGTGGGGCATCACCGCCGGCGTCTACCTTGCGCTCATGGGCCCGCAGGGCATGGCCGAGCTCGGCGAGACGTGCATGCGCCTGGCCCGGTATGCCGCCGGACGGCTGTCGTCCATCCCCGGGACGCGGGCGCCCCGCTTCTCCGGTGTCCCGTTCAAGGAGTTCGCGGTCGACTTCTCCGGGACCGGGCGCACGGTCGCCGAGATCAACGCCGCCCTCCTCGAGGAAGGGGTCTTCGGCGGCGCGGACCTGTCCGCACAGTTCCCGGAGCTCGGGCAATCGGCGCTGTACTGCGTGACCGAGATGCTCACGCGCGACGACATCGACCGGCTGGCGGACACGCTGCGGCGGGTGCTGGCGTGAGCGCGGGTGCCGGCGCGAACGCGGGCGTCCCGCCCGCTCCGGGCGCCCCGCCCGCGCTGCGCCGGTTCCACGCAGCCCGGTGGGAGGAACCGGTCATCTTCGAGCTGTCCGTCCCTGGGGCGCGGGGGGTGCTCCCGCCCCGGCCGGATCGCGACGTGCCGGAGCTGGCCGACGACGAGCGCGTGCCGGCGGCCGTTCGCCGTCGCCGGCCGCCCGCGCTCCCCGAGCTCCCGCAGCAGGCGGTGGCACGGCACTACCTGCGGCTCTCGCAGGAGACCCTCGGCGCGGACCTCAACGTGGACGTGGGCCAGGGCACCTGCACCATGAAGTACAGCCCCAAGGTCCACGACCAGCTGGCGCGCAGTCCCCGGCTCGCGGAGCTCCATCCCCTCCAGGACGAGCGCACGGTCCAGGGGATCCTCGAGGTGATGTACGGGCTGGACCTCCAGCTCCGCGAGATCTCCGGCATGGATGCGTTCACCCTGCAGCCCGCCAGCGGATCGCAGGCCATCTACGCGGCCGCGGCGATGCTCCGAGCCTGGCATCGGTCACGCGGCCAGTACCCGGTGCGCGACGAGATCGTCACCACCATCTTCTCGCACCCCTCCGATGCCGCGGCGGCCCACGTCGCGGGCTTCCGGATCGTGACGCTCCAGCCGGGCCCGCGCGGGCACCCCGACCTGGACGCGCTCCGCGCCGTCCTGGGAGAGCGGACCGCGGGCCTCTTCATCACGAACCCGGAGGACACCGGGATCTTCAACCCCGACATCGCGGAGTTCACCCGCCTGGTCCACGAGGCGGGCGGCCTGTGCGTGTACGACCAGGCCAACGCCAACGGGCTGCTCGGCATCACCAGGGCGCGCGAGGCAGGGTTCGACGCGTGCTTCTTCAACCTGCACAAGACGTTCTCGACGCCGCACGGGTCGGGCGGTCCCGCCTGCGGAGCGCTCGGCGTCCGGTCGATCCTCGAGCCGTTCCTGCCCGCGCCCGTCGTCACGTTCGACGGCGAGCGCTACCACCTGGACGCCGCCCGCCCGCAGAGCGTGGGCAGGGTCCGCACCTGGTACGGGGTCCCGGAGGTGCACCTGCGCGCCTACGCGTGGATCGCGAGCCTGGGCGCGGAGGGGCTGCGGGCGGTGGCCGAGTCGGCCGTGCTGTGCAACAACTACCTCCTCGAACGCGTCCGCCGGATCCGCGGCGTCGAGGTGCCCTGGCCGGACCGGCGGCGCCTCGAACAGGTCCGCTACAGCTTCGAACCGCTGCGCAGGGAGACCGGCATCGGCTCGGAGGACGTCGGGCGGCGCATGGCGGACTTCGGGGCGCACTACTGGACGAGCCACCACCCCTGGCTGGTGCCCGAGCCGTTCACGCTGGAGCCGACCGAGTCATACTCGCAGCAGGAGCTCGACGAGTACGCGGCGATGCTCGAGCGAGTCAGCCGGGAGGCGTACGAGGACCCCGAGCTGGTGCGCACGGCGCCGCATGCCAGCGTGGTGCACCGGCACGATCACGGGCCGCTGGACGACCCGTCGCGCTGGGCAATCACCTGGCGGGCGTACCTGCGCAAGCGGCGGGAGGCCGGCGGCGGGGATCCCGGCGGAGATCCCGGCGAGGCGGCCCCGGACCGGGCCGCCGAGAGACCCCCGCGATGACCGGAGTCGCCGGCCCGGTTACTCCCCCAGCCAGGCGGAGAGGTCGACCGGCTTCAGCCGCGGGCTGGGCGTGACCCCCGGGATCCGTCCGCGCTTGGCGATCGGCTTCCCGTCGATCTCCTTCAGGTCGCCGGTGAAGTCGATGGGGCTCGCCCCGCTGATGTAGCTGCCGACCGCGAAGGAGTCCACGGGGGCTCCGCGCTCCTTGAAATACGCAATCCGGTCGGGGTTGAGGCCGCCGCTGATGATGATCCTGACGTGCTGGTACCCGGCCTGGTCGAGCCTGGCGCGAACCTCCGTCACCAGGTCGGCCGTCACGCGACCACGCTCGGACGGGGTGTCCAGCCGGATCCCGTAGAGCCGGTCGCCCAGCGCATCGGCCACCCGCAGCGCCTCCTCGGCCTCGTCCTTGAAGGTGTCCACCAGGACGATGCGGGGGACGTCCGGCGGCAGATCCCGGTCGAACGCCTCGGCGGCGCGGACCGTGTCGCCGAACATCAGCACGAGCGCGTGGGGCATGGTGCCGGTCGGGCGCAGCCCGGACAGTCGCGCGCCTGCCGGCGTCGAGGCGCCCAC
>JAJYEB010000043.1 GCA_021790375.1 Chloroflexota bacterium
GCCCCTCGATGGCGGGCGCCGATGGGCTCGCGTCACCGTCAGGGGCCGTCATGTCCACCACCTGGTCTGCCTCGATCGTCCGTCACGCCGGCCGACGCACGTCCCGCCGGCGCCCCCTCTCAGACCTCCTTGTACTCGCCCTCGACCGGCTCGTCCTCGCCGCCCTTGCCCGGCTCGCCGGCCCCGGCACCCTCGCCGGCACCGGTGCCGGCGCCCTCGTCGCTGCCCGGCGTCGGCCCGGCCTGCTGGTAGGCGGCCGTCCCGACCTTCTGCAGCTGCGTGGCCAGCTCCTGCGCGCGCGAGCGGATCGCGTCGAGATCGTTGCCCTTGAGCGCCTCGTGCACGGCCTCGACCGCGCGCTCGGTGGCCGCCCGATCGTCGGCCGAGACCTTGTCGCCCAGGTCGCGCAGCGTGCGCTCCGCCTGGAACGCCAGCGTGTCGGCCTGGTTGCGGGTCTCGACCTCCTCGCGCCGCTTGCGGTCCTCCTCGGCATGGTCGGTGGCGTCGCGGACCATGCGGTCCACGTCGTCCTTGGAGAGCATCGAGGAAGCCGTGATGCGGACCTCGCGCTCCCGGCCGGTGGCCCGGTCCTTGGCCCGCACGTCGAGGATCCCGTTCGCGTCGATGTCGAAGGTGACCTCGATCTGGGGCACGCCGCGCGGCGCCAGGGGGATGCCGTCGAGGATGAACGTGCCGAGCGTCTTGTTGTCGGACGCCATCTCGCGCTCGCCCTGCAGCACGTGGATCTCCACCTGGGGCTGGTTGTCGCTGGCCGTGGAGAAGACCTGGCTCTTGGACGTGGGGATGGTGGTGTTGCGGTCGATCAGCCGGCTCATGACCCCGCCCAGGGTCTCGATGCCCAGCGACAGCGGCGTGACGTCGAGGAGGAGCACGTCCTTCACCTCGCCGCCCAGCACCCCCGCCTGGATCGCCGCGCCCACCGCCACGACCTCGTCGGGGTTGACGCCCTTGTGCGGCTCCTTGCCGCCGAACATCGCCTTGACCGCCTCGACCACCGCGGGCATGCGCGTCTGCCCGCCGACGAGGATCACCTCGTCGATCTCGGACGGCTTCAGCCCGGCGTCCTTCAGGGCCTGCTGCACCGGGCCCCGGGTCTGGTCGACCAGGTCGTGCACCAGGTCCTCGAGCTTGGCTCGCGTCAGCGGCACCACCAGGTGCTTGGGACCGGTCTGGTCGGCCGTGATGTAGGGCAGGTTGATCTCGGTCTGCAGGGTGGTCGACAGCTCGATCTTGGCCTTCTCGGCCGCCTCCTTGAGCCGCTGCATCGCCTGCTGGTCCGCCCGAAGGTCGATCCCCTGGTCCTTCCTGAACTCCGCCAGCAGCCAGTCGATGACGCGCTGGTCGAAGTCGTCGCCGCCCAGGTGGGTGTCACCGTTGGTGGACTTGACCTCGAAGACGCCGTCACCCAGCTCGAGGATCGAGATGTCGAAGGTGCCGCCGCCCAGGTCGTAGACCGCGATCTTCTCGTCCGTCTTCTTGTCCAGGCCGTAGGCGAGCGCCGACGCCGTGGGCTCGTTGATGATCCGCTTGACGTCGAGCCCGGCGATGCGGCCGGCGTCCTTGGTGGCCTGACGCTGGGTGTCGTCGAAGTAGGCCGGAACGGTGATGACCGCCTCGGTGATCTTCTCGCCCAGGTACGCCTCGGCATCTGCCTTCAGCTTCTGCAGGATCATCGCGCTGATCTCGGGCGGCGTGTAGCCGGTGCCCTCCGCCAGCACGACCTTGATGCCGTCGCTCTTGGCGTCGCGCTCGACCTTGTACGGCACCAGGCCCTTGGACCGCTGGACCTCCGGGTCGTCCCAGCGCCGTCCCATGAAGCGCTTGATCGAATAGACCGTGTTGGCGGGGTTGGTGATCGCCTGGCGCTTCGCGAGCTGGCCCACCAGCCGCTCGCCCGTCTTCGTGAACGCGACGACCGACGGCACCGTCCGCCCGCCCTCGGCGCTCGGGATGACGGTCGGCTCGCCACCCTCCATCACCGCGACGACCGAGTTGGTCGTGCCGAGGTCGATTCCGATGATCTTGCCCATGGGTCAGTGTTCTCCTCCGGGCCTTTCCTGCCCGCCAGCGTTGTTGGCGACGGCCACCAGGGCGGGGCGCAACACGCGATCCCGCAACCGGTAGCCCCGCTGCAGCTCCGCGATGACGGTCCCATCGGGAGCCTCGTCGGTGTCCTGGTGCACGACGGCCTCGTGCTCGCGCGGGTCGAACGGCTTCCCGAGCGATTCGATCGGGGTGAGGCCCTCGGACTCGAGCAGCGCACGCAGCTTGCGCTCGACCAGCCACACGCCCTCGACCCATCCGGCCTGCTCGGGCGCCGCCGGCATGGCCTCCAGCGCCCGGTCGAAGTCGTCGACGACGGTCAGCAGCTTGCGGATGAGCGACTCGCTGGCCAGCCCGAGGGTGGCCTCGCGCTCCTGCTCACTGCGGCGCCGGTAGTTCTGGAAGTCGGCCGCGCTGCGCTGCCAGGCGGCCCGCAGCTCCCCCGCCTCCTGGCGTGCCGCCTCCAGCTCGGTTCGAAGCGCCTCGAGCTCGACGGCGGCGTCGGCGGGCGCGGCCTGCTGCCTGGTCTCTGTCTCCTGCACCGTCGGCGCAGGTCCCTCGCCTCCGTTGGCGCGAGGCGTACCCGGTACGTGGATGCGGCGCCGAGCGCCGTCGTGATGTCGTTCGGTCATGCGTAGAAGTGGTCCACCAGCTCGTTCATGAGTCCACTGACGTAGCGCACGCTGCTGATCGCGTGCGGGTATGGCATGCGCGTCGGCCCGAGGACGCCGATCAGGCCGACCGCGCGTCCGGGGCGCCCGTACGAGGCGACCACGAGACTGACGTCGCGCATCTCCTCGACCTCGTTCTCGCTGCCGATGAAGACCTGGACGTCGCTCCGCGCGGCGACCCGGTTGACGAGCCGGCGCAGGTACTCGCGATCCTGCAGCGCGCCGAACACCCGCCGGACCTTCTCGGATTCCGAGAACTCCGGTGCCGCCAGCACGTTCAGCAGCCCCTCGCTCACGAGGTCCTCGACCGATGCCGCGTCGAACTCCTGCATCACCCTGAGCGCCCGCGACGCAGCCTGTTGCACCAGGCGCTGCTCGGGCGTGTCACCGGGCAGGCCGGCCACGGCCGTCTCGACCTGCAGGGTGGTCTTCCCCGCCAGCATCTCGTTGAGGCGCCGGGCCGCGTGGTCGAGGTCGGCCTGCTCGACGTGCTCGCCGAGCTGGAGGAGGCATTGCTTGACCGGCCCCTCGGCGAGCACCAGGACGAGCGCCGCGATCCGGTCGCCGCTCTCCACCAGGTCCACGCGGCGCAGCCGTGCCGTCGCCGGCTTGGCCGGCGTGGCGAGCCCGGCCTCCCGGGTGACTGCCGCGAGCGTCGCGGCTGCGAGGCGGAACCATTGCTCGGAGGTGAACTCCACCTGGCCGAACTGGTGCCGGATCATCAACTGCTCGACCGGCGCGAGGTTCACGGCGTCCTCGATGGATGCCACGTACAGGCGGTACCCGGCGTCGGTCGGGGTCCGGCCCGCGCTGGTGTGTGGCTGCGAGAGGTACCCGGCGTGCTCCAGCTCGGCCATGATGTTGCGCACGGTCGCCGAGCTGATGCCCAGCCCGTAGCGCTCCACGAGCGCGTGGCTGCCGACGGGTGTCGCCGTCACGACGTATTCCTCGATGATGGACCGCAGGATCGCCTGCGCTCGTGCGTCGAGCGGTCCGGGCTCGCGGTCCTTGCGGCGCGCCACCACGTGTCCCTCGTCAAGCGGCCGGTGTGACGGTCCGGCCTGGTCCGTTAGCACTCTCTGGTCGCGAGTGCTAACGCGGGCGATGGTACCAAGCGCGGGCCGCGGGTGTCAATGGCGGGCGCGTCAGGCGATTCGCGAGAAGACCTCGTTGGAGAGAAGCCGCCCGCGCAGCGACAGGCGGATGCGGCCGCCCTCGCCGTCCTCGAGGAGCCCGTGGCCGCGCGCCCAGTCCAGCGCCCGCGCGACCGCCGGCCGCGCGGCGATCTCCGGGCCGATCCCCTCGGCGAGCCGGAGGCCCAGCATCGCCTCCTCGGCCGCGAATGTCGCCGGGTCCAGCCGCTCCTCGCCGCCCGGCGGAAGGCGCGGGGACGCGTCGCGCGTTCGCCCCTCCGCCGGCGCCGCCGTAGCCGCCGAAGCCGCCGAAGCCGCCGAAGCCGCCGAAGCCGTCGAGAGCGTCGAGGTCGCCGCCGGAGTCGCCGGCAGCAGCGCGGAGATGTACCCGTCCAGCCGGGCGGCGTTCCACCGGCGCAGCGGGCCGCCGTCGAACGCATGGGCGCCCGGGCCGAGCGCCTCGTACGCGTCGTGGTGCCAGTAGGCCAGGTTGTGCCGGCTCGCGTGCCCCGGCCGGGCCCAGTTCGACAGCTCGTACCACTGCAGTCCGTACCGGGCCAGCAGCTCGTCGGCGAGCAGGTACAGCTCCGCGGCCCGGTCGTCGTCCTGCCCGGCGCGGGCCCGCTCCCGCCATGCCCGCGCGCCGGGCCGGGTGGGGAGGTGGTCGCCGAGCGGGCCCGTGAGCCCCTCGGCGTCGGGATCGTCGAGCGTCAGCGCATAGGCCGACACGTGATCGACACCGGCGTCGAGCAGGACCCCGAGCGTGTGCCGCCACGTGGCCTCCGTCTGGCCGGGCACGTCGTACAGGACGTCGACGCTGACCGAGCCGATTCCCGCCCGGCGCGCCTCGGCGACCGCGGCGAGGACGTCGCCCGGAGCGTGCCGCCGGCCCAGCCGCCGCAGCTCCGATGCCTCCATGCTCTGGGCTCCCAGGCTCAGCCGTGTGACGCCGGCGGCGACGAACCCGGTGAGGTCACCCCGTTCGTCGGGGCCCGGGTTCGCTTCGAGGGTCACCTCGGCGCCGTCCTCGATGCCGAACCGGCGGCGCACCTGGTCGAGCAGGCGGGCAACCTCGGCCGGGGGCAGCAGCGACGGCGTGCCGCCGCCCAGGTAGACGCTGCGCAGCGGCCGGGCCCCGACGCCGGACGCGTCGAGCGCATCGGCGCGCAGGTCGAGTTCGGCGGCGAGGGCCGCGAGGTAGTCGCCGACGCGCGCCGCGGGGCCGCGCGCCGACCGTCCCGCGTAGACGACGAAGTCGCAGTAGGGGCAGAGCGACAGGCAGAAGGGGACGTGCACGTAGAGCGCCACCGGCGCGCGCGGAGGGTGGAGCCCTCCGCGATCGTCGGCAGGGTCCGCGATGGCGCGAGCGGGGGCGCGAGCGGGAAGGCGCGCACCGTGGGTGCCGGACACGCGTGCCCCTGTTCAGGCGAGCCGGCGCGGCACGATGGGCGGCAGGGCACCCTCCACGTCGAGCGCGGCGAAGCGGATCACGGCGTGCGCCACGAGCGGCGCCGCGACGCCGCCGCTGGCGATGGCCAGGACCCCGGTCAGCGCGCCGAGAGCGAGCGCCTCCGCAAGCAGCCCGAGCGTCACGGCGTACCGGCCCAGGCGGGTCTCGATCCCGTAGACGACCAGCTGGACCACGAAGGCGATCCAGACGGGCAGCCCGGCCAGGAGCAGGAGCCCCAGGAGCACGCCCCGAAACGTCAGCTCGTCGACGATCGCCGTGGCCACCGCGTCGAAGGCATGCCTCGGTGCGACGGCCCGCGAGTTCAGGCGGGGCGGCCAGCCGGGCGACCGGATGGCGGCCAGCCCGAGCACGGCACCGATGCCCACCGCGGAGCCGAGCACGATCCAGACGATGGTGGCGTACGAGAGGATCGTGGATGCCCCGAGCCCGATCGCCCCGCGGCCTGCCGGCAGGAGCAGCGCGATGCCGGCCGTGAGCACGATGGCCAGGCCCGGCCAGGCAGCCCGGACCGCGAGGGCGCCGATCGACGCGCCGCGCGGCTCCTCGTCGTAGGCGGAGGGCTCCACGTCGTACTCGGCGCCCGAGAACCGCGGCGCGTCCAGGCGGAGCAGGAGCAGCAGGCCGGCAAGCGCGATCGCCATCAGCGTTCGCAGCTGATCGACCGGCACGGGCATGGATCGCCTCCGAGTCCCCTGTCCCCGGCCCCTCAGGACCCTTCGTCGGTCCGCAGGATCGCGAGGAACGCCTCCTGCGGGATCTCCACCTGGCCCACACGCTTCATGCGCTGCTTGCCCTCGCGCTGCTTCTCGAGGAGCTTGCGCTTGCGCGTGATGTCGCCACCGTAGCACTTCGCGAGCACGTTCTTGCGCATCGCGCCGATGGTCTCGCGGGCGACCACGGTGCTCCCGATGGCGGCCTGGATCGGCACCTCGAACATCTGGCGCGGGATCAGCTTCTTGAGCCGCTCGGCGAGCATGCGTCCCTGCGCCTGTGCATCCTCGCGGTGCACGATCATCGACAGCGCGTCGACGGGCTCGCCGTTCACCAGGATCTCGAGCTTCACCAGCCGCTCCGGCCGGTACCCGATCTCCTCGTAGTCCATGCTCGCGTAGCCCTGCGTGCGGCTCTTGAGCTGATCGTAGAAGTCGACGATCACCTCGGCCAGCGGCAGCTCGAACTGCATGAGCACCCTGGTCTGGTCGAGGTACTCCATCGACTGGAACGCGCCGCGCCGCAGCTTGGCCAGCTCCATCAGGGTCCCGATGTACGTGTTCGGTGTGACGATCTTCACGCGCACCCAGGGCTCGGCGATCTGCTCGATGTCGGAGGGACCCGGCAGCTCGGCGGGGTTGTCCACGCGCACCTCGCCGCGGCCGGCGGTCAGCGTGACCAGGTACTCCACCGACGGCGCCGAGGCGATCAGGTCGAGGTCGAACTCGCGCTCGAGCCGTTCCTGCACGATCTCCATGTGGAGCAGCCCGAGGAACCCGCACCGGAACCCGAACCCGAGCGCGACCGAGCTCTCGGGCTCGAACGTGATCGAGGCGTCGTTCAGGTGGAGCTTCTCGAGGGCGTCGCGCAGCAGCGGGTAGTCGGGGCCGTTGATCGGGTAGATCCCCGCGAACACGAGCGGCTGGGCGGACTTGTAGCCGGGCAGCGGGCTGTCCGCCGGCCGCTCGGCAGAGGTGATCGTGTCCCCGACCTGGCAGTCGCGCACGCTCTTCAGCCCGGTGGCCACGTAGCCGACCTCCCCGGCCGCGAGCGTCTCGACGGGCACGAGCTGGGGCCGGAAGACGCCGAGCTCGAGGAGCTCGCTCTCGGCGCCGGAGGCCATCAGCCGCACCGCCTCGTGCGCGTGGAGGGTTCCCTCGGCGAGCCGGACGTAGGCGACCACGCCCTTGTACGCGTCGTAGTGCGAGTCGAAGATGAGTCCGCGGGCGGGCGCGGCCGGATCGCCCCCGGGCGGCGGGATGCGCTGGACCACTGCCTCCAGGATGTCGGCGACGCCGGTTCCCTCCTTGGCGGACGCGAGGATCACCTCTTCGCGCGGGATCGCGAGCACGTTCTCCAGCTCTTCGACCACCAGCTCCGGCTGCGCGGAGGGCAGGTCGATCTTGTTGACGACCGGGATGATCACCAGGTCGTGCTCGAGGGCGAGATAGACGTTCGCGAGCGTCTGGGCCTCGATGCCCTGGGCGGCGTCCACGACCAGGATGGCGCCCTCGCAGGCCTGCAGGGACCGGCTCACCTCGTAGGTGAAGTCGACGTGACCGGGCGTATCGATCAGGTTCAACGCGTAGGTCTCGCCGTCGCGGGCCGTGTGGTGCAGCCGGACGGCACGGGCCTTGATGGTGATCCCGTGTTCGCGCTCCAGGTCCATCGAATCGAGGACCTGGCTGGTCATCTGGCGCGCGTCGATGGTGTGGGTCAGCTCCAGGAAACGGTCCGCCAGGGTGGACTTTCCGTGGTCGACGTGCGCGATGATGCAGAAGTTGCGGAACCGCTCCTGGGGGATCATGGGGCGCGGCGAGTGTAGCAGAGGCGACCCCCTCGCCCGGTCGGCGACGACCTGATACCATGGGCGGTCGCGCCGGCCGGAAACGGAGGCGCCGCACTGGCGTGCCCCGCCGTCACATCAGCATCGCATCGAGGATCGATCCGCCTTGGCACACTCGGCTCGAAACTGGAAGGGCGCACGAACGCCCCAGGCCATCAAGCGCGACCGCCAGGCCGCAAGCCGGCACGAGATCAACCAGCCTCGCGAGTCGCGGGCCAGGACGCTCGTGTCCAAGGCGCTGCGCGCGGCGATCGCCGGAGACGCCGAGCTCGCGACGGCGACGATGCCGGAGGCCGAGTCCGCGCTCGACAAGGCGGCCAAGTCAGGAGCGATCCATCCGAACGCCGCCGCTCGCCGCAAGAGCCGCCTGATGCGCAAGGTCAGCGCGGCGCTCGCGGGGTCCGCCGTGGTGGGTACCGCGCGGGCCACGAAGACCACCGGCAAGGCCGCGGCCGCCAAGGCGGCCAAGGCCCGCGTGGCCGCATCGCGCGCGACGAAGGCCAAGGGCGAGCAGACGGCGGCCGGCAAGGCCCGCGCCGCGGTGCATCGCGCCACCCGTGGCGAGGCGACCGAAGGCTCGCCGACCACTGCCGCGCCGGCTGCGACAGCCCGGACCGCCGCCGCGAAGCCCGCCGCGCCGAAGGCAGCCGCGACCAAGGCAGCCGCGCCGAAGGCAGCCGGGCCGAAACCCGCCGCGACCAAGGCAGCCGCGACGAAGGCGCCGCGCGCGGCCGCCGGCAAGACCGTCTCGAAGGAGGCCGCTCCGGCCAGGGAAGCGGCCCCCAGGTCGGCGCGCACCCCACGTGCCGCCGGGACTGACGCCGAGAGCGCTCCCGCCGAGAAGAAGCCCGCCCGCGCGCCTCGCGCGAAGAAGCAGCCCGAGGCGTAGCCGCTGGCGGCGTCTACTCGCCGGCTGGCGGGAGCGCCGCCGGTGCTCCGGGCGATTGGCCCGGCGGATCCACCGGCGCGGACCGCTGCGGCCGCAGGTTCGACGCGCCGTACGCGAGCCCGCCGAGCAGCGCCGGCACGAGCGTCCACAGCACGAGCGTGATTCCGCCGTTCAGCTGCTCGGCCAGGAAGTAGCGCTCGAACCCGGCCGCGTCCGTGACGCCGGCGGCGCGCAGCTCCGCCGCGTACGCCGGGTCTGCCAGGTAGCGCTGGTAGGTGCAGTCGGCACCGGAGCGGCACGTCACCGCGCCGCCCTGGTTGTCGGCGCTGTACCCCTGGTCCGCGTAGAAGAACAGCAGCCGCAGCGCGCCGTAGAGCAGCGCCAGCGTGATCCCGGTGACCAGGCCCGCGTACACGGCGTTCGCGGCGAGCCGGCCCCAGGCGGCCCCGGCTCGCTCGGATCGCTGGTTCGCGTAGTAGCCGATCAGAAGGCCGGCGAACGGCGCGGAGTAGAAGACCACCGGCTGCACCGGGATCACGAGCTCGAAGCTCAGCACGATGACCGCGGCCATTCCCGCGCCGACCCAGCCGGCGAAGATGGCACCACGGTCCAGGACGCGGCTCATTGACCCCTCCGGGAATCGCGCTCGGGGGCGGGACCCTGTCCGCGCCCCCGAGATGATGACGTGAACTGCGGCCGCGCGCTGGCGGCGGACCGTCAGCGGGTGTGGGCCAGTGCCAGGCGGCCGGGGAACCGCGCGGCCATCCCCAGCTCCTCCTCGATGCGCAGCAGGCGGTTGTACTTCGCGACCCGCTCGGTGCGCGAAGGGGCGCCCGACTTGATCTGACCGACGCCGGCGGCGACGGCCAGGTCGGCCATCGTCGTGTCCTCGGTCTCGCCGCTGCGGTGGCTCACGACCGCGCCCCAGGCGTTGTCCTGGGCCATCTCGATCGTCCGCAGCGTCTCGCTGAGCGTCCCGATCTGGTTGAGCTTGATCAGGATGGCGTTCGCGCTTCCCTCGGCGATCCCGCGGGCAAGTCGCTCGGGGTTCGTAACGAAGATGTCGTCTCCCACCAGCTGGACCCGCGTCCCGATCCGGGCATTGAGCGCCTTCCAGCCGGCCCAGTCGTCCTCGGCCATGCCGTCCTCGAGCGAGACGATCGGGTACCGGGCGATCCAGTCGGCCCAGAAGTCGACCATCTCGGAGGTCCGCAGCTTCCGGCCCTCCTTCGCGAGGTTGTAGGTGAGCTCGCCGTTGGAGTCCGGCTCCCCCTCGACCAGCTCGCTGATCGCGGGGTCGAGCGCGATCGCCACCTGGTCCCCGGGGACGTACCCTGCCCGCTCGATGGCGCGGACGATC
>JAJYEB010000044.1 GCA_021790375.1 Chloroflexota bacterium
CTGACCAGCGACGGGTCGAGGTCGAAATGCTCGGCCATGCCCCCGCACAGCCCCGAGAAGACCCGGTCGGTCGCGGACCGGTACAGGCGATCGTTCATCTGCATCCCCCAGCCGGGTTCACGTTGACGGAGGCGAGGTTCGCGTCGAGCTGCAGGTCGATGTGGTTGGCTGCCCCGGCGAAGCTGTCGCTCGTCCAGGTGTCACCACTCCACACGCCCGGCATCGCGAGGTTGGTGGAAGAGAGCGCGCTCTTCGAGTGGATCCGCAGGCCGCTGCTCGGCGGCAGGCAGAGATCGAGCGATCCCGCGTTCACGCTGATCGAGCCGGCCGTGCTCGAGGATGCCGGGAGCGAGACGTGGCCGGAGCTGGCGTTGACGCTGACACGGAGGTCGGACACCGTCGCGCTCGAAAGGTCGAGGTGAACGTCCGCGGCGTTGATCTCCGCATCCAGGCTGGAGAGATGCGCGTTGGCCAGGTCGATCTGGCCGGAGCCCGCGTTGACGCCGACCGTGAGGCCCACGGACGGGTCGGTCGGCAGGCTGACCTGCCAGCTGCGGTTGTGGTCGCCGTTCACGTTCCAGAAGGCATCCGACCGGGACGGAGCGGAGATGTCCAGCGACGCCGGGTCCTGGACGAGGACCGCGGGGCCGTCCTGTGGGTCCTGCCCCTGGAAGGACCAGCCGTCACCCGGGTTGGTCGTGACGTTCAGCACGCCGCAGTTCATCTGGATCCGTGCCGTTCCGGTGCCCGAGAACGTCCCGCTGCCCTGGCTGGTCACCGCAGCCCCCTGGACATTCGGGTTGCCGCATCCCGAGATGTTGCTGAGGTTCGGGCCGGTCGCCAGGAGCCCGCCGAGCAGCAGCCCGAAGGTCGCGGCGACCACCAGCCCGCCGGCGAACGCCGCGGGCGTGCGGCGCAGCAGGATGCCGATGCCGATGCCGACGATGATGAGCGGCCAGAGCTTCCACGCCTCGCCCGCGACGGCGTGGCTCACCACGCCCTGCTGGACGAGCAGCGGGACCGCTCCCAGCGCGATGAAGAAGATGCCCCAGTTCAGGAGCCTGCGGTCGATCGCCACGAGGCGAGGTCCTCCCTTCGTTCCGGCCGCCTACCGGGACGGTGACGCGACGGGCGCGCGCCGGGTGCGACTGGCGCAGATTATGCGCTTCTGTTACACGGCGCCAGTCCCGTTCGGCACCGGCAATGCGCGACACGGGCCCCCGACGGCCCCGGCTTGCGCGTTCCGCGGTACCGGCGGATAGTCGCGGTGCCATGCGCGCACTCGTCGTCCAACGGCCGGCACCGATCGCGGAGCACCCTTTGCGCGAGGTCCGGCTCCCCGACCCCGTGCCGGGACCCGGCGAGCTGCTGCTGCGGGTCGGGGCATGCGGGGTCTGTCGCACCGACCTGCAGATCGCCGAGGGAGACGTGGAGGCACGGCGCCTGCCGATCGTCCCGGGCCACCAGGTGGTCGGGGTGGTCGAGGGTCTCGGGCGTGGCGTCGAGGGGTGGCGGATCGGCGATCGCGCGGGCGTGGCGTGGCTGGGTGGCGCCTGTGGCCGCTGCGCGTTCTGTCGCTCCGGCCGCGAGAACCTCTGCGAGCAGGCACGGTTCACCGGGTGGGACCGGGACGGCGGCTATGCCGAGCGCATGACGGCGCGTGCCGATTTCGCGCTGCGCCTGCCCGAGGCGTTCGGGGACCTCGACGCGGCACCGCTGCTCTGCGGCGGCGTCATCGGGTACCGGGCGCTCAAGGTCTCCGGGATCCAGCCGGGCGGGTGCCTGGGACTCTACGGGTTCGGCGCCTCCGCCTCGCTCGCGATCCAGGTTGCGGTCCACTGGGGCTGCGAGGTCTTCGTCTGTACCCGGTCCGAGCGCGAGCGGCGCCGGGCGCTCGACCTGGGAGCGACCTGGGCCGGGGGATACGACGTCCGGCCGCCCCGTGCGCTGCACGCGGCGGTGACGTTCGCGCCGGCCGGCGACGTCGTGGTCGCGGCCCTCCGGGCCCTGGACCGCGGAGGCACGGTCGCCATCAACGCGATTCACCTCGACCGGATCCCCGAGTTCCCGTACGAGCCGCTCTGGTGGGAGCGGTCGCTGCGCAGCGTGGCGAACTTCACGCGCCAGGATGCGATCGAGTTCCTCGCCCTGGCGGCCGAGATTCCCATACGGACGGCCGGGGAGCCGCTGCCCCTGGCCGCCGGCAACCGCGCGCTCGAACGGCTGCGGGCGGGAGACGTCGAGGGGGCCTTCGTGCTCGTGCCCGGCATGCGGGGCGACTGAAGCCGCCATCCTTGAACGGCGGCGCGGCGGACCTCAGCGCAGGAGGCGCGACAGCCGGCGGTCGGCGAGCGGCTTTCCCCCGGTCTGGCAGGTGGCGCAGTACTGGAGCGAACGGTCGGCGAAGGAGACCTCGCGGATCGTGTCGCCGCAGACCGGGCAGGGGAGTCCGGTCCGGCCGTGCACCCGCATGGCGGTCCGCTTCCCGTCCTTGAGCTCGGAGGCCGGCACCCCCTCGTTGCGCGCCAGCGCCTCGCGCAGGACGGCCAGCAGGGCGTCGTGCAGCCGCTCGACCTCCTCGGCCGAGAGGTTGCCGGCGGGGCGGAACGGCGACAGCCGCGCGGCGTGGAGCGCCTCGTCCGAGTAGGCGTTGCCGACGCCGGCGATCACCGACTGGTCGGCCAGGAGGTGCTTGAGCTGCCCCGACCTTCCCGCGAGGAGCTCGCCCAGCGCGCCGGAGTCGAACGCCGGGTCCAGGGGATCGATGCCCAGCCGGGCGATCCCGTCGATGTCCGCGGTTGAGCGGACCACGTACACGGCCAGTCGCTTCTGGGTGCCTGCCTCGGTCAGGTCGAAGCCCGAGCCGTCGTCCAGGGTCACGCGCAGCGCGAGCGGCCCGCCCCGGATCCTGGGCCGGCTCGCGTCCCCGGGCGGGACCGCGCGGAGTCCGGGGGCGAGATCCTCGGCCTTGGCCGGGGATGGGCCGGCGCCCAGACCCTCAGCCGTGACGGGGGCGCGGGCGGCGTCGCGGGCATCCGCCGGGGCGTCGTGCCAGCGCAGCCAGCCGGCGCGCGCGAAGTGGACGACGAGCCAGAGCGGATCGCCCTCGGGCGGCACCGGCCCGCCCGGCACCGTCTCGATCAGCAGGAACTTGCCGCGGCGGCCGCACCCCGCGATGTCGCGCCCCACCAGCGCGGACGGCGGCGGGATGACGGTCTTCAGGGCCGCGAACGACAGCAGGTCGACGCGGACGATCCGGCGGCCGCGACTCCGCGAGGCAACGAACGCGGCGAGTGCCTGGACCTCGGGCAGCTCCGGCATGTCCGCATCCTCCGCCACCGTCGCGCGGCACGCAAGCGCCGCCGAGTGGCCGCACACGCCGACGAGTGGCGCGCGCACGCCGGCGGGTGGCACGCACACGCCGCCGAGTGGCCGCACACGCCGCCGAGCGGCACGCAGGACATGCGGTGCGTGGCGTGCGACGTTCCGAGCGGCACGGTCCAGGGGGTCCCGACGGCATTCCCGGCACAGGTCGGGGCACGGCATGATGCGCGCATGGCCGAACCCGACAAGGTCCCGCCGATCGTCGGACCCGAGCTGCTGTGGGACGCCGTTGCGCGATGGGGCGCCATGGTCCGTTTCCGGCGCGAGCAGTTCGAGCGCCTGCGCGTGGACCGGCCGGACCCCCAGGAGTACTGGCGGCGCCGGGCCGTCAACTACCTCGGGGCGGTCCGCGCCCGCCACGATCCCGGCGAGTTCGTGCGGAGGGTGGTCGCGGCGTGCCAGGATGCCGAGTCACACGATGCCCGGTGGGCGACCGGCGCGGAGCCGCCGCCGGCCACCGTCCTCGACGTGGGGGCCGGGTTCGGGGCGGTGGCCGTCCCCGTCGCCGTGCGCGGCCACCGTGTCACCGTCGTCGAGCCGCACCCGACGATGGTCGAGCTGCTGCATCGCTGGGCGGACGAGGAGCGCGTGAGCCACCGGATCCGGGTCGTGCCGGGGGCCTGGCCGGCCGCCGTCGGGGGCGTGGATCCCCACGACGTGGTGGTCTGCTCGCACGTGCTGTACCCGATCGAGGACGTGGTGCCGTTCATCGACGCGCTCATCGCCGCGACCCGCCGGACCTGCCTCGTCGCGATGCGGCTCGCCGGGACGGAACAGGCGCCCGGCGACCTGTTCCGGGAGTTCCACGGCGAGGAGCGCATGCCCCAGCCGGGATTCGGCGACCTCTGCGCGCTGCTTGCCGCGAGGGGCCTGCACTTCGACGCCACCACCTATGAGACCGACGCGACCTGGAGCTACGCGGACCTCGACGAGGCCGAGGAGGTGCTGGCGGAGTCGCTGCTGGTGACGGCACGGCCGGGTGCCCGCGCCCGGGTTCGGGAGTGGGCCGGGGCGACGCTGGTGGCGGAGGAGGGCCGGCTCGTGGCGCCCCACCATCGGATGCCGGTGGGCATCGCCACCCTGCGGCCGGCGGCCGCACCCCGGCGGGCCGTTCGATCCGCGTCGGCCGAGGCCAACGGCTGGCAGTCGTTCTGATCGCGCGGCGCGCCGGCCGATCGTGCGCCGCGACCGCCTGACGCCCTACTGGCCGGACCGTGCGTAGACGCGCCCCACGGTCACCACGGCAGGCAGCCGCTCGAGCAGTTCGCCGAGGGGCGCCATGTCCAGGGAGCCGTCGCGCAGGAGGACCAGCAGCTTGCCCTCGTCGAGCAGGGGGTTCTGGGGTCGGGCATCGGCGTCCGCCAGGTCGAAGCGGTAGCCGTCGGGGTCGGCCTCCAGCAGCGGGCCCAGGTCACGGCGCAGCTCCTCGGTGACCCGCTCGCGCGCCGCCTCCGCGCGCGAGTCGTGCCGCACCTCGCGCACCGCGTGCCAGGTCGGGCGGCGCAGCAGGATCCCCTTCCACAGCTCGGCGACCCGTGGCGTCACGCATCCCGATCCCGGCAGCGGATGCTCGTCGAGCCGCTCTCCCCGCGCCCACAGGGCGGCCTGGTGGAGGAGCGCGTACTCGTCGAGCATCGCGTAGTCGCCCAGCGCCTCGAGCGGGTTGCGGTCCCCGAAGACCGCCTCGAACGCCGGGCCGAACGCCTCCGCCAGGTCCAGGTCGATCGCCCGCACGGTCCGATGGAAGTAGACGGTGTTGTACATGAAGAGGCGGGCGGTCAGGAACATCTCCAGCGCGCCCAGTCCCGGCTCGTACAGGGCGAGCCCGCGATCCGAGATGAACGCGTAGCGCCGCAGCCGCTCGGCATCGATGGGTCCGCTTGCGACGCCGGTGATCAGCGCGTCGCGCCGGACGTAGTCGAGGTTGTCGACCGTGAAGATGCCGGAGAAGAGGGGCTGGAGGCGGCGCACCCACAGCGGCATCCCGGGATCCGCCAGGGGCGGCTTGGAGACGAGGAAGCTGACCCAGCGAGGGTCGATTCGCTCCCCCGCGGCGAACGCCGCCCGCTCGGGATCCACCGACGGCGCCCGTCGCAGGCCGAGGATGAGGGTGCCCAGTTCGCGCTCGATGATGGCCTGGCTGAGGTCCTCGTGCGTCAGGCGCTTGCGGGGATCCCGGCTCGGGTGCGGCGGGGCCGGCCAGCGCGACAGCACGTGCTCGTCGAAGAAATGCGCGAACGGACCGTGGCCCACGTCGTGCAGCAGACCCGCGACGCGGAGCGTCTCGACCACCAGCGCCTCGGAGGGGATCGGGTGCTCCGACGCCTCGCCCTCGGCGAGCGTGCCCTGGTGCAGCACGTCGCGCAGGGTGGGGTAGAGGGCCCGTCCCCAGAGACCCGCCTCGTGCATGACGCCGAGCCCGTGCACGAACCGCGAGTGCTCCGCGCTCGGGAAGACCCAGCGCGCGCTCTGCAGCTGGCTGATCCGTCGCAGCCGTTGCAGCCACTGCGTGTCGAGCAGGTCCTCCTCGGCCACGTCCTCGTCCGGCAGGCCGGCTCGCGCCGACTGGTCCGGGGTGAGCCGCTTGGTCAGCTCGATGTACCCGTGGACGGGGTCGCTGATGAGGTTCACGGCCTCGAACTGGGGGTGAGGCATGGCTCGTCGAGTCTACCGCCCGCTTCCGCGAGCTGAATCGTTCACCGGGTGGTGCCCGAATGCACCGAGCCTGGCCGATCCTGCCCGATCCTGCCCGACCGGGTCGGCAGCAGCGCCGACGCGATCGACGGATGGCCCCATCCCGCAAGGGCCGTCCGGCCCTTGCCCGCTCCCGCGCGATCAGACCCGTCGTGGCGGGTCGGGCGACATCCCGTACCATGTACGCAACAACGGCCCGGGCGTGTGCGACTCCGGCGCGTGACGCGCGCCGCGGTCTGCCAGCGGGCCGTTCTCATGTGGCT
Organism: Chloroflexota bacterium; assembly: GCA_021790375.1. Lineage (GTDB taxonomy): Bacteria > Chloroflexota > Limnocylindria > Limnocylindrales > CSP1-4 > JAJYNJ01. The sequence continues at coordinate 6,342 of JAJYEB010000044.1, forward strand.
GTCACGCCACCGCACAAGGATGTCCGTACATGAAGGTTGGTGTCGCCAGGGAGACGGCGCCGGGAGAGCGCCGCGTGGCGCTGGTCCCGGAGACCCTCGCCAGGATCCAGAAGGCCGGCGCCGAGGTCATCGTCGAGCATGACGCGGGCCTCGGCTCGCACTTCCCCGACAGCGCGTACGAGGCCGCCGGCGCGACCATCGTCTCCACGGATCAGCTCTACGCGCAGGCCGACCTGGTCGCCCGGGTGCAGAAGCCGTCGGCCACCGAGGTCGCCCGGATGCGTTCCGGCCAGGCCGTCGTCGGGTTCATGCAGCCACTGCTCGACCCCAAGCTCGCCGCGGAGCTGGCCGCGAAGGGCGTGACGGAGATCAGCCTGGACGCGATTCCCCGCACGCTGAGCCGTGCCCAGACCATGGACGCGCTCTCGTCGCAGGCCAACGTGGGCGGGTACAAGGCCGTCATCATGGCCGCGGAGACGTTCGCCCGCTACTTCCCCATGCTGACCACCGCCGCCGGGACGGCCAAGCCCGCGAACGTGCTGGTGCTCGGGATCGGCGTCGCGGGGCTCCAGGCGATCGCGACCGCGCGGCGCCTCGGCGCGGTCGTCAAGGCCTACGACGTGCGCCGCGAAACGAAGGAGCAGGCCCAGAGCGTTGGCGCGCAGTTCATCGAGCTCAAGTCGGTCGCCGATGCGACGGGTGAGGGCGGCTATGCCCGCGCCCTCACGCCCGAGGAGCAGAAGGCGCAGCAGGACGAGCTCAACGGGTACATCGCCCAGCAGGACATCGTGATCACCACGGCGCAGGTTCCCGGCCGGAGGCCGCCGGTGCTCGTGACCGCCGCGGCCGTGGCGGGCATGAAGCCCGGGGCGGTGATCGTGGACATGGCCGCCAGCGAGCTCGGGGGCAACTGCGAGCTCTCGAAGGCCGGCGAGACCGTGGAGACCGACAACGGGGTGATCATCCTCGCCCCGACCAACCTTCCGGCGAGCATGCCCGGGAGCGCCAGCCTCTTCTACTCGCGCAACCTGGCGGCCCTCCTGCTGACCTTCATCAAGGACGGGACCTTCACGATCGACCCGAGCGACGAGGTGCACGCCGCGACCGTCATCACGCACGGTGGCCAGGTCGTGCAGGCGGCGACCAGGAAGCTGATCGAGCCTGCCGCCGGCCCGACCAACGGAGGTTCCGCAGCATGAGCGTCGACCAGCTGATCTCGTCCCTGACGATCTTCGTGCTGGCCATCCTGGTCGGCTTCGAGGTCATCAGCAAGGTGCCGGCGACGCTCCACACGCCGCTGATGTCGGGCGCCAACTCGATCCACGGCATCGTGCTGGTGGGTGCCATGCTCATCGCCGCGATCGCGGACAACCCGCTCAGCATCGTCCTGAGCGTCCTGGCGGTGGCCTTCGCGGCCATGAACGTGGTCGGTGGCTACCTGGTCACGGACCGCATGCTCGAGATGTTCAAGAAGCGCCCCGTCGCGCCGAAGGCCGAGCCGAAGGTCGAGGCCTGACCCGATGTCGCTCGACACCTTCATCCGGCTCGTCTACATCGTCGCCGCGGGCTGCTTCGTGCTGGGCCTGCACCTGATGAACTCGCCCGCCACCGCGCGGCGCGGGAACCAGCTCTCGGCGCTCGGCATGGCGGGGGCCGTGCTCGGCACGATCCTGCTGATCGCCGCCGGGGACGTCAGCACCAGCGGGACGCTGATCTGGCCGATCATCGTGGTGGGCATCGTGGTCGGCGGCGGCGCGGGGGCGTACAGCGCGCGCACCGTGAAGATGACCGCGATGCCGCAGCTCGTGAGCATCTTCAACGCCATGGGCGGCGGCGCCGCGGCGCTGGTGGCGATCGACGAGTTCGTGCGCGCGGCGAACCTCGGTCCGCACACGCTGGGCACGGCCGAGGTGGTCGCCACGGTCCTCGACGTGGTGATCGGCTCGGTGACGTTCACCGGCTCGCTGATCGCCGCCGGCAAGCTCCAGGGGCTCATCACCGGCAAGCCGGTCAAGCTGCCGTTCGGCCAGGGGATCAACCTCGTGCTGGCCGTCGTCGCGCTGGCGACTGCCCTCTACCTGATCCTCGTCGGACAGATCCTGCTGGTGCTGGCCCTGCTGCTGGCCGCGGCGCTCGTCTTCGGCGTGACCATGGTGCTGCCCATCGGCGGCGCCGACATGCCGGTGGTGATCTCGCTGCTCAACGCGTTCACCGGCACGGCCGTGGCGATGGCCGGCTTCGTCATCGACAACCCGGTCCTGATCATCGCGGGTGCCCTGGTCGGCGCCTCGGGCGGGATCCTGACCAAGCTGATGGCCGACGCGATGAACCGCTCGATCATGAACATCATCGTCGGCGGGTTCGGCACGGGCGACGCGGGGACGGCGGCCGCCGGTGGTGCCACCGCGGGCGGGTCGGTCCGGGAACTGACCGTCGACGACGCCGCGATCCAGCTCTCGTATGCCCAGCGAGTGATCGTCGTGCCCGGCTACGGCCTCGCGGTCGCCCAGGCGCAGCACGTGACGGCAGAGCTGGCCGCGCTCCTCGAGGAGCGGGGCGTGGACGTCAAGTACGCCATCCATCCCGTGGCCGGCCGCATGCCGGGCCACATGAACGTGCTCCTGGCCGAGGCGAACGTGCCGTACCCGCAGCTCTGGGAGATGGAGGACATCAACCCGGAGTTCCAGCGCGCGGACGTGGCGCTCGTGCTCGGAGCCAACGACGTCACCAACCCCGCCGCCCGCTCGGATCCCTCGAGCCCGATCTACGGCATGCCGATCCTCGACGTCGACAAGGCCGCCAGCATCATCGTGGTGAAGCGCTCGATGCGGCCCGGGTACGCGGGCATCGACAACCTGCTCTACACGGACCCGAAGACGGGAATGCTCTTCGGCGACGCGAAGGACGTCCTGACGCACCTGATCTCGGCGGTCAAGGCGCAGTAGCCGCCGCGGGAGGGGTTCAGCCCGGCGGTCGGCCGCCCTTCCCGCTCCGCCCGGTCGGCGCGATCCTACGGTCGGCGCGGCCCGCCGGTCGGCGCGGCCCGCCGGTCGGCGCGGCCCGCCGGTCGCCCTGCGCCGGGGTCGCCAGCCGGGGACCCGGAACGACCGCCACGGGCCGGGCTATCCTCTGCTCCATGGACCAGCACCACAGCGTGGAGCTGCAGGGCGAGGTGCGGGCGCACCGCGACCTGGTCTGGCCGCTCCTTTCGACCTCCGGCGGCCTGGCCCGATGGCTGGACGGCGCAGAGTTCGAGGCCCGGGTGGGGGCTCCGGTCCGGCTGCGGCTCGCCGATGCGGTGGCGGTCGGTGCCGTCCTGGCGGTCGATCCGCCCCAGCACGTGTCGTTCTCGCTCGACTGGGAGGATGCGCCGCTGGGGCAGCCCACGGTGGTGGCGCTCGACGCGATCGATCATGGCGAGGTGACCCACGTGACGCTGCGCCACGTGGGTCTCCCGGGAGGCCGCCAGCGGGAGCTCCACGAGGCCCTGTGGCTGCACTGGTTTCCCCGGCTGCTCCGGGTGGCGGCCGAGGCCGGGCGATCCGTGCCGAAGGTGGGCGCCTCCTAGGTGGCTGGTGTCTTTCGCGGGGCAGCGGGGAGACCGCCGCTGCCTGGTCGACTGGCCTGACGGTCAGCTGATCCGCTGCGGGAGGGCCCGGCAGCCCGGCTCGCGCGCAGCTACGAT
>JAJYEB010000045.1 GCA_021790375.1 Chloroflexota bacterium
CGTGGAGGCCACCGTCTCGGCACGCGCGTTGATCAGCCGGCTCCCGATCGTGACCCGATCCGCCCATCCGGGCACCAGCCCCCAGCGGAAGCGGTCGAGGACCCGCCGGTCGTCGCGCACCACCACCGCGGCCACCCGCTGGGTGGGCGCGACGTTGTACGCCTCGCCGGTCGTCGCGGCCAGGTCCTCGGCGCCGAAGATCCGGGCGAACTCGCCCGACGAGAGCCGCTGCGTGAAGCGTCCGCACACGGCCAGAGTGTCGCACGACACGTGCCCCGGGCCCGCGGGCGGTGCCGCCCCGGACCTGGCGAGCCGCCCCCGACCTGCACCGGTGGACACGGGGCGGCCGTGGCGCGACACTCACCTCGTGAGCGCAAGGGCCGCGACCCACCTGGACACCGATGACTGACGGCGTCGACCCGCTGCTCGACCTCCCGGCAGCCGAACTGGCTGCGGCGGTACGAGGGGGCGACGTGTCGGCGGTGGAGGTGACCGAGGCCGCCCTTCGCCGGATCGGCGCGCGCGCCGGGGGCCACGCCTTCATCACGACCTGCCCGGAGCATGCGCTGCGCCGGGCGGCGCGACGCCCGACCGGTCCGCTCGCGGGCGTGCCGCTGGCGGTCAAGGACCTGTTCGACACGGCCGGGATCCGCACCACGTACGGCTCCTCGATCTTCGGCGACCACGTGCCCTCCCGAACCGCGCGGGTGGTGCGCACGCTCGAGGCGGCGGGCGCCATCATGGTGGGCAAGACGAACCTGCACGAGTTCGCCTGGGGTGTCACCAGCCAGAATCCCCACTACGGCACCGTTGAGAACCCGGCCCACCCCGGGAGAGTGGCGGGGGGCTCGAGCGGCGGCACGGCGGCGGCGCTGGCCGACCGGCTGTGCACCATCGGCCTGGGGACCGACACGGGGGGCTCCCTGCGGATTCCGGCGGCATGCTGCGAGGTGGTCGGCTACAAGCCCCAATTCGGCTCGGTCTCCACGCACGGCACGTTTCCGCTGGCACCCTCGTTCGACACGGCAGGGCCCATGGCGCGCACGGTCCGCGACGTCGCCCTGGTCCAGGCGGTCCTGGAGGGCCGGCCGCTGCCGGTCTCCGCGCGGGCCGGCGGACGGGACCTGGCCCACTGGCTCACGGGCGTCCGGGTCGGCGTCCTGGCCCCGACCGGAGCCGAGGACGAACTGGCCGAGCTCGGAGCCACGGTGGAGGAGGTGGGTTTTCCCGGGACCAGCCCCGGGGACGCCATGGCCGTCTTCACCGCCGAGTGCGCGATCATCCACATGCCCTGGTTCCCGCGCCTGAGGGACGAGTACGGCGCGGACCTCCAGCTCAAGCTCGACGCGGCACAGCACGTCTCCGTCGTCGAGCACCAGCGCGGCCTGCTCGCGCTGCGGGAGATGCGCGAGCGGGCCCGCACCGAGCCGGCGGTGGACGTGGTGATCAGCCCGACCCTGGCCATCGAGCCTCCGCCCGTGGACTGCTGGGAACCCGACGTCCGCGGCCCCCTCACCCGCTACACGCGGCCATTCAACTTCCTCGGCTGGCCGGCGATTGCCATCGGCAACCTGCAGATCGCCGGCCGGGATGAAGACACCGTGCTGGGAGTGGCCCTGGCCCTGGAGAAGGCACGCTCCCTCGGTTGAGGGCCCGGGTCGCGGCTCGATCAGCGGGGCAGATGTCCCGGCTCAGGTCCTCCCGAACAGGTAGAGCGCCCAGCCCAGCGTCCCCCGACCCCACGCCAGGTACTCGTGACGAGCACGCCGGACGCGGTCCAGCAGCTCCGGGACGTCGGGGTCCTCCGGGTGCGCGGCGGCGTACCGGGCCGCGGCCCGCCACTGGAGCGTCTCGTATCGGTCCCAGTCGTCGCCCGAGCTGACCAGCGCGAGGAACGGTACGAGCCCCTCCCGCTCCCCGGCCTCGACGTTCTCCTGGTGCGTGCCGAAGTCGTCGCGCCCCATCCCGGACCACTCGAGATAGGCCGGCTCGGGCTCGCGCCGCCAGAACGGCTCGCCGACCAGCACCTGCCCGCCCGGCCGGACCGCCGCGGCCAGGGCGCGGAGCGTGCCCAGGTACCCGCCGAAGGCCCAGCTGGCGCCCAGGCAGACCCCCAGGTCGAAGCTGGCCGAAGCCGCCGGGTAGTCGGCGCCCGGCATCTCGGGCAGCTCGAGGCGAGCCGCGGGCACCCGCCGGGCGGCGGCCTCCCGGAGCTCCCGCATGAAGAAAGGCGAGGGATCGACCGCCACGCCGCGGAAGCCCACGCCGCCGGCACCGCCGAATCGCTCCGCGAGCCGCAGCAGCGGCTCTCCCTTGCCGCTGCCGATGTCGAGGACCCGCGGGTCCGGGGGGAGGTCGAGCAGTCCGATCACCTCGTCGAGCTTCGCGATGCTCGTCGGGTTGCACACGACGTGGTCGCGATGGGTGATGTCGTAGAACTTCCAGGTGTCCATTCCGAGCCTCCGCTCCGGGATTCAGATGCTACCGGAGGGGCACTCGGCACGTGACGGGGGAGCGCAGAATCCGTGCATGGCACCGCGCGTACTGATGCTCGAGGGCGATCCTGCGATGCGGGGCGATTGCGACGCCGGCCGCCGGCGCCGCGGCGTTCCCGCCGGTCTCGCGGCCCTGGTCGCGCTCGTCCTGCTGTCGGTCGCGGCGTGCGCTCCGACCGCCCGCGACACGGGCCCGCTTCCGTCCGCCTCGGTCCTCCCTTCGGGCCAGCCGACCGCGCAGGCCACGTCGAGCGCCGCACCCGCGTCCCTGCCGGCGTCCCCGGCCGTGCCCCAGATCTCGCCGGGTTCTCCGACCGCCCCCTCGCCCACCGGAACGTCCACCCCGGGCACGACGCTCCTGCAGGTCTACTTCTTCGACGTGGATCGCCTGGTCCCGGTGCAGCGGGAGGTGCCCGCGACGGTGGCGGTGGCGCGCGCCGCGATGACGGCCCTGCTCGCCGGCCCCACGGCGGCAGAGGCGGGGGGTGCCCCACCGCTCGGGTCGGAGGTCCCGCCGGGAACCACGCTGCTCGGCGTCTCGGTCGGGGATGGGACGGCGGTCGTGGATCTGTCGGGGGAATTCCAGTCGGGCGGTGGATCGGCCTCCATGTTCGGCCGCCTCGCCCAGGTGGTCTACACGCTGACCCAGTTCCCCACCGTGACCGGCGTGACGTTCCGGCTGGATGGCCGACCGGTGACGACGTTCTCGAGCGAGGGGATCGTGCTGTCGGGGCCGTCGGTGCGCGCCGACTTCCGTGACTATCTGCCGGCGATCTTCGTGGATCGGCCGGCGTGGGGCGCCACGCTCCCGAACCCGGCCCGCGTCTCCGGGCTCGCGAACGTCTTCGAGGCGCAGTTCGTGGCGGAGGTTGCGACGGCCGACGGGACGGTGTTGGCCCGCCGGAGCGTCTCGGCCTCGTGCGGCACCGGCTGCTGGGGCACGTTCGACGTGACCATCGCGTACGGGGTCGACCATGCGCAACCCGGCCGGATCACCGTGTACGACCTCTCGGCCCGGGACGGCACGCGGGCGAACGTTCGCTCGTACCCGGTGACGCTGACACCTGCCGCGTAGGTTTCGTCCCCCGCCGCGGGGAAGCCCCCTTCAGCCGCCGGGAAGCCCGCTCAGCCGCCGGGAAGCCCGCTCAGCCGCCGCGAAGCGCGCTCAGCCGCGCGTCGGCAGCTCGGCGTCGCCGGTGATCCCCGCGGCGCGCGCCCGTGCCACGGCCGCCGTGCGCGAGGTCGCCCCGAGCTTGGCGTAGGCATGCGACAGGTGGGTCTTCACCGTGTTGCTCGAGACCACCAGCCGCCCCGCGATCTCGTCGTTGGAGAGCCCGCGCGCCACCAGCGCCAGGATCTCTGTCTCGCGCGCGGTGAGTGGCTCGGGCAACGGGGTCACCGCGGGCGTTGCGGCGGCGATGCGCTGCGCCGCAGGTCCGTCGGCCGCAGGCGCCGTCCCCAAGGCCGCCGGCGAACCAGCCGCGCGGGCCGGATTGCGCGCCAGGGCGCTGCCGCCCAGGAGCACCACCAGCGCGAAGGCACAGAGCGCTGCGAGGTCGAGCGGCCGGTCGGCGGCTCCCGTGCCGGCGGGATACGGCCACTGCAGGTCGATGAGCACGGCCGCCACGAACGCGGTCACGAGACTGGCCCAGAATCCCGCCAGGCGTGCGGTCGCCATGACCGCGACCGCGACCGACAGGAGGGCCACGTCGAGGCGACCGGGGGCAACCGCCAGCCCATCGACCGCCAGCGCGGCAGCCACGAGGATCACCCCGAGCGACAGGCGACCGAGGTGCTGTTGCCACCGGGCCGCCTGGGCTGCGACGGTGGGCGCCAGCGATGCCGCGTCGGGTCGGTGTGGCCGCAGCCGTGCGACGAGGCCGGGATGGTTCACGTCGAGGTGATTCAACGCCCGCTTGCCGGCACCCGGTAGAGCCGGCTGGCAGGCAACGGCTCCGGACGAGTCCGGCGAGGCGGAGCGGCCCCCGGTCGTTCCGAAATCACCCGAACGGATGACACGAATCACCGGCGCGCAGGACGCGCGCCCCGCCCCTGCGCGGGTACGGTCGACTGAGCCACGGCGACCTGTCGAATGCAGCCGTTGGCCGGGAGGGTTCCATGCGTCGCCTCGCCGCGGTTCTTGCCGCGCTCTTCGTCCTGTTCACGTTCGTGCCCGCGGTCCTCGCGGCAGAACCCCAGTCGTACACCGGCAAGGTGCTGATGGCCTTCAACGGCGACGTGTCCGTGCCGGCCGGCGAGCGCGTCGATGCGGTCGTCGTGGTCCACGGCACCGCGACCATCGACGGCGAGGTCACCAGCGTGGTCGTGGTCGACGGCACTGCCGTTCTCAATGCCGCGCGTGCCGAGAGCGTGGTGGCCGTCCGCAGCCCCGTCACGCTCGGCGCAGGAACCATCGTGACGGGCGACGTCCTCACGCTGGACTCGGCCGTGCAGAAGGTGGGCGACGCCAGCGTCCAGGGTGACGTCCGCGACATGACGAGTTCGCTGGTCGGAATTGGCTTCATCCTGGGGCCGGCGCTGCTGCTGATCTCCATCGGCTTCGCGCTCGCGATGGTGCTGGCCGCCCTGGTCATGGCCGCGCTCGCATCCCGGCAGGTGCGCGCCGCCGGCGAGCTGATCCGGCGGGAGCCGGCGCAGACGCTCGCGATCGGGATCGTCGGCGCGATCGTGCCGCCGGTGCTGGCCGTGCTGGCGATGGCGACCGTGGTCGGGATCCCGATCGGCCTGGTATTCCTGCTCGCGGTGTGGCCGACGGTGGCGTTCCTGGGTTACCTGGTTGCGGCGATCTGGATCGGCGAGTGGATCATCGGCCATCTCAACCCGGCGCGGGTCGCCGAGCGCCCGTACGCAGCCGCCGTCCTCGGGGTGGTCGTGCTCGCGGTCTTCTCCGTGGTGCCGCTGGTCACCGCGGTGGCCAGCCTGTTCGGCTTCGGCGCCGTGATCCTGCTGGGCTGGCGGACCTGGCGCGGCGGGCACGGCCCGGCGACGTTCGCGCAGGGAGCCACGCCGATCCAGCCGGTCACCTGGCCGACGGCGTGATGCCGTTCGCGCAGGGAGCCACGCCGATCCAGCCGGTCACCTGGCCGACCGCGTGATGCCCTTGGTCGGCGCCGGCTGGGCCGGGCGGCACGCGGGCCGGGCCAGGGCGGCGACGGGCTTGCAGGCGTGCTGACCGCGATATCCCCGGCAGCGTTGCCGCTGCCGCTAACGGCGCGATAAGGGGCCACCGGGATCGATCGCGGCTGACGACCGCTCCTCCGGCGGTCCGGATGCCGTCGCCGATACTCCCGCCGAGCGGGGGCGGACGGACGTTCTCCCCCGGTCGTGCGGGTGCATCGCGGGCGCAGCGACTGCTGGCGGCATCCAGTCCCCTTCGGCATCGCTGTGGAGGATATCGGCGGGTCGCAGGTGGTCCCGGGGGTCGCAGGTGGTCCCGGGGGTCGCAGGTGGTCCCGAAGGGTCGCAGGCGCTCCCGTCCGGCCGTCGCGTTACCCTGCCGGTGGAACACGACGCGGCGGAACGAGGAGGCGCACCCATGGTGTCCAGCGAGATCCCCGAGGGGATCGAGATCGAGCACGTGTGGGCAATCGAGGCGGAGTACGCGGCCGACGGAGAGGCCCGCCGACGCCCGGTCCGGCACGCCCACCTCGCCAACCTCGCGCGGCTCATGCGCGAGGGGGTCGTGATCGTGGCCGGAGCGGTGGGCAATGTCGAGTCGGCGTTCATCGTGGTACGGGTGGCGGACGAGGCTGCGGCGCGCGACCTCGCCGAGCACGACGTGTACTGGACGTCGGGCGCCTGGTCGAGCATCCGGATCCGGCCGTACGGCATGGTCGTGCTGCGGGACCCGAACCCGCGCGCGTGACTGCGGGACGCGCCCGCGGGCTCGACGGCGCTGCCGTGGACACGGCACCGGTGCGCCATGCCGTCTCGGCCGACGGGACGCCGGTCGCGTTCGAGCGGACGGGCCACGGCCCGGCGATCGTGCTCGTCCACGGGGGATTCGTGGATCGCCGCGCGAGCGTGCCGGTGGCCACCGAACTGGCGCGGCAGTTCACGGTGGTGCTCGTCGATCGACGCGGCCATGGCGAGAGCGGCCCGTACCGCGACGACCACGCCATCGAGCGCGAGTTCGAGGACGTCGCCGCCGTGGTGGCCGCCCTGCCCCGCCCCGTGACCCTGGTGGGTCACTCCTACGGCGCCTGGTGTGCGCTCCACGGCGCGCTGCTGTCTGCCCGGTCGGGCGTCCCCGTCGCTCGACTCGTGCTCTACGAGCCGCCTCCCCTGTGGGACGTTCGCGACCCGGTGATCGACCGGATCCGGTCCACCCTGGCCGCCGGAGCGACCGACGAGGCGGTGGCGATCCTGCTGCGGGACGTGACCGGCATCCCGGGGCCCACGGTCGAGCGCCTCCAAGGGTCGCCCTTCTGGCAGCTCGTCAGCGCCAACGCCCGCGGTTTCGTGCCGGAGCTGGAGGCGGGTCGGAGGTTCGCCATCGACCCGGAGGCGGTTCGCACGCTGAGCACGCCGACACTGCTGCTGGTAGGCACGGAGAGCCCACCGTTCCTGCGGCCGGTGACCGACCGGCTCGCGTCGCTCCTGCCGGACGCGCGGGTCCGGGAGATCGAGGGGCAGGGCCACGGTGCCATGTCGTCCGTGCCCGCGCATTTCGCCGCGCTCGTCGCAGAGTTCGCGAGGAGTTGAGCGCGCCGGGACACCCGGAGGGACCGCACGCACAGGGAAGACGCGAGAGCGGCAGGACGTGCCCGCCACTCTCGCGTGGTGAACGGTCGTGGACCCCAACGGAGCCGGCCGGTCGACGGGGCCGTGGCGGTGGATGGCGGCGTCGAGTCACGCCCGCCGGCAATCCCATTCGGCTCCTGGCCCGAAGAGATGTCTGGAGCGCAGACCGCGCCGCACGACGGGGAGACCGAAGCCCATGACCGCCAACACCGCATCGCTCGCCGACCGGCGGCTGCCCATCGCCGCCGACCGGGCAGGCAGCCTCTTCCGCTGGAACGCCGTCCTGGCGATCCTGCATTTCGCCCAGTTCGCCGCGATCCTCGCCCTCTCGTTCGCCCGGAACCCGATCGTGACTGCCCCGGTTGTGAGCGGCTACCTCTCGTTCGACCGGGCGACGAGCACGCTGGTCCCGGCCCAGCGCGCGATCCTGGACCTGCCGATCGGGCCGGCCGTCGCGGTCTTCTTCCTGGTCAGCGCCGTGGCGCACGCCGCCCTCGCCTTCCCGGCCCGTGGCTGGTACGAACGCCGCCTGGCGCGCGGGCAGAACCCGGCGCGGTGGATGGAATACGCGGTCTCGTCGAGCGTCATGATCGTGGTCATTGCCACGCTGGCCGGCGTCCAGGAGATCGGGACGCTGGTCGCCATCTTCGGCGTCAACGCCGCGATGAACCTGTTCGGATGGAGCATGGAGGCCGCCAACGAGGGACGGGAGCGGCCGCAGTGGCTGCACTACCTGTTCGGCTGCATTGCCGGCGCGGTCCCCTGGATCGTCATCGGCATCGCGCTGCTGACCGCTGCGACGGCGCCCGGCGCGGCGGCCATCCCCGGGTTCGTGATCGCGATCTTCGTCTCGCTGTTCGCCTTCTTCAACGTGTTCGCGATCAACATGGTCCTGCAGTACCGCAAGGTCGGCCCATGGCGCGACTACCTCCACGGGGAGCGCGTGTACATGCTCCTCAGCCTGCTCGCCAAGACCGCGCTCGCCTGGCAGGTCTTCGCCGGCACGCTTCGCCCGTAGGCGACCGGCAGTCGACCGGGCACGGTCACCGCGCGCCCCGGGCCCCCACGCGGCACGCCGGGGACCGGGCCCGGCGCGTCAGCCGAGGGGGGCCCTGGACACCCGCGCCGCGCGACGCGTCTTGACGCGCTTGAGCCGGAACCGGTCGTCGCGCTCACGCTGCTCGAGGGCCAGCTCGATCGCGCGCGTCTCGTCCTCCAGCCGCGGGACGATCCGCGTGCGCAGCGCGTTCACCCGGCTCCTCGTCCGCCGGATCTCGCGTGCCAGCCGCCGCACGCGCGCCTCCACCGTCGCCTGCCGGATCGCGATCGTGAGCTCCTCCTCGAAGCGCAGGGCGGCCAGCTCGAGGGCGGGCCCCGACGCCGCCAGCGCGCGGCCCCGTCCCTCCGGCGTGCGCACCAGGTCGCGCGGCGCCACCGCCGGGACGGGAACGCCGAGCACGGTCAGGGGGAGCAGATCGACCCCCTCCTCGCGGTCCGGGGGCAGCGCGGCCGCCGCCGACACGACCACGTCGCCCAGGCGAACCTCGGCCTCGAGCAGCGCGAGGCGGGCCGCGGCCGCGGCACGGTCGAGCTCCTCGTACGACGCGAAGACGAGCGGCACCTCCCGGTAGAACTCCCGCAGCAGCGCGTCCCGCTTCTGCTCGAGCAGGGATTGCCCCTGCCGCGCCAGCTCCAGGCGCGCCTTCCCGAGGAGCAGCGCCATCCGGCTGCGGCTGCCGTTCATGCCCGGGGTTCCTCCGGGCGCCACCACCGGTCGATCAGCTCGTCCGGCAGGCGCGTCAGCTCCTCGCGGGGAATGATCGCCAGGAGCCGCCAGGCCACCTCGAACGTCTCGTCGATGCCGCGGCGCTGCGGACCCTGCCCGATCAGCTCGGTCTCGAAGCGGTCGGCGAAGCCGAGGATCCGTCGCTCGGACTCCTTGAGCGCGGCCTCGCCGATGACCGTGATGAGGCGACGCAGCTCCCGGCCCCGCGCGTACAGGGCGTACAGCTGGTCGGCCACGACACGGTGCTCCGGCCTCGTCTTGCCCTCCCCGATCCCGGCGTTCATGAGCCGGGACAGGCAGGGCAGCGCGTCGATCGGCGGGAAGATGCCGCGCGCGTGGAGCTCGCGCGAGAGGACGATCTGCCCCTCGGTGATGTAGCCGGTCAGGTCGGGGATGGGGTGGGTGATGTCGTCGTCCGGCATCGTGACGATCGGCATCACGGTGAGGGAGCCGGGCCTCCCGATGACGCGGCCGGCGCGCTCGAACAGCGTCGCCAGGTCGGTGTACAGGTATCCCGGGTAGCCACGCCGGCCCGGGATCTCCTCGCGTGCCGTGGAGAGCTCGCGCAGCGCCTCGCCGTAGGCCGTGATGTCGGTCATCACGACCAGCACGTCCATCCCCATGTCGAAGGCGAGGTGCTCCGCCAGGCTCAGCGCGCACCGCGGCGCCAGCAGCCGCTCGATGGCGGGATCGTCCGCCAGGTTGAGGAAGAGCGCCAGGCGGTCGAGCGAGCCCGCCGACGCGAACGCGTCGAGGAACGCGTCCGCCCCACGGCGCGTGATCCCCATCGCCGCGAAGACGGTGGCGAACCGCTCGGATCCCAGCAGCCGCGCCCCGGTCGCGATCCGCGCGGCGAGCTCGTCGGCGGGAAGGCCGGCGCCCGTGAAGATCGGCAGCTTCTGGCCGCGAACCAGGCTGTCGAGCAGGTCGATCGCGGCGATCCCGGTCTCGCTGAAGTCAGCAG
>JAJYEB010000046.1 GCA_021790375.1 Chloroflexota bacterium
CCTCCAGCGGCCGGGCGAGGTGGCCCTCGTCGAGATATGGGACACGTTCGAGGACGTCGGCGCCGCATTCCGGTCGTGGGATCGCCGGCTCGGCAGGCTGCGCGAGCGAGAGGCCGGACGCCCACGATCGATCGGGAGGGGGGCGCACGCTGTGGATGCGGACCTGGCGGGAGCCCACCCGAACGGCGCGCTCGCGCGCCCGATTGAGACAGTCGGGCGGGTCAACGGCGCGAAGGCAACCGGGCGGCTCGACGGCGCGAAGACCCGTCCCGACGAGACGGGCGAGGTTCGAGTCGCGGGCTGCTGGGTCGTGCGGGCGACACGGCGGAACAGGCAGCTCGTCCACGAGCACGAGACGATCTTCGCTGCCCGCTTCCCCGAATCCGGGCGGCTGTGGCTGACCGCCATGGAGCATGCCGAGGCCCCGATGCCGGAGCGTTCCGGCCTCCTGTGGACCAGCGTCGCGGGCGATCGGTTGTTCTCGGGTCGACTTGAGGGGCAGTCGAGAAGCGGCCGGGCCGGACCGCGACGGTTGTAGAGTCGAGCGGATGCCATCCGCGACCAACGACCCACGCCATCGGCGGCGCCGCGCCGGTGCGGCCCGCGGCAATGCCCTCGGCGACGAGGCGACCGAAGCGACGACCGACGCGAGGCCCGACGAGACGACCGACGCGAGGCCCGCTGTGCCCGATGCCCTCGGCGACGAACTGGTCGCGGCCCCTCCGGCGCACATGGCGCCCTCGCAGGCTGCCCACTCGCCCGGTGTGCACACGCACATGGCGCCCTCCCAGGCGGCCCACTCGCCCGGTACGCACACGCTCATGGCGCCCCGCGAACCCATCGACGACCGGGCCCTGGCGGACGTCGCGGCCGACATCGTCGCCTGCCGCGCCTGCCCCCGCCTCGTCGAGTGGCGCGAACGCGTCGGACGCGAGAGAGTCGCGCGCTTCGCGTCGTGGACCTACTGGGCGCGTCCCGTGCCCGGCTACGGAGACCCCGCCGCCCGCATTCTCATCCTGGGCCTGGCGCCTGCAGCGCACGGCGGGAACCGGACCGGCCGCGTCTTCACCGGCGACCGGTCCGGAGACGTGCTCTACGCGGCGATGTACCGCGCCGGCCTTGCGAACCAGCCGACCTCCGTCTCGGTCGACGACGGCCTGAACGTGCAGGGCGCCTACGTCGCGGCGGCGGTCCGATGCGCACCGCCGGCCAACAGACCATTGCCCGCCGAGCGCGACCGCTGCATGCCGTACCTGGCCCGCGAGCTGCGCCTGCTCACCGAGGTCCGCGTGATCGTGGCACTCGGGGCCTTCGGGTGGGACGCCGGCCTGCGGGCCCTGGCGTCGCTCGGGCACCGGGCCCGGCCCCGGCCCAGGTTCGGGCACGCGGCGGAGGCACGGGTCGGGCCGTACACGCTCCTGGGATGCTTCCACCCCAGCCAGCAGAACACGTTCACGGGCAGGCTGACGGCCGCGATGGTCGACGACGTGCTCGCACGGGCGCGGGCACTCGCCGAAGGGCCGGCCTGACCTGCCTCACCCTGCCAGGCGCCGGAGCACGTCCGAGAAGAGCCGGGCGGCGCGCGGCGCGTTGGCGGGAGCCAGGCGGCCCAGCCCCTCGACTAGGGGCAGCACGTCCTGCTCGTCCATCGCGCCAAGCAGGTCGAGCACCCGCAGCGCCGTCTCACCCGGCACTCGCCCGGCGAGCCGCGTCACGCGCTCCAGGTCGCGCGGGGGCACCCGGGCCAGCAGCGAGGCGACCCGGTCGAGGAGCCGTACGAACGCCAGGAAGTCCACGAGCCAGTCCCGCAGGTCGCCCAACTCGGGATCGTCCGGCCGCTCGTCGGCGGCAGCGCGGGCCGCGGACAACGTCCGCTCGACGGCCGCCACGGCCGGGTCGCCCTCGCGCAGGCGTCGCTGCTCCACCACCGCTCCGAACCAGCGCCAGTGATCGTCGACCGCCACCCAGGCCGCCCCGGCAGGGCCCCGACTCCCGGCACGGCGGGGCCCCGGTACGCGCTCGACAAGCCCCCATGCGACGGACTCCGCGAGCGCCAGGCTGGTCGCTCGGTGGCTGAGCCCGAGCGCGAGCCTGATCTCGCGTTCGGTGAGGGCCCTCCGGTGGGCCAGCAGGTAACCGTGGACGCGCGCGGTCGCGGGCGTGACTCCCCAGGCCGGGCCGACCTCACCCCAGGCGATCGCGAGATGGCGCCGGATCGGTTCGGCCGCCACCCGGGGAGCGCCACTCGCGGTTACGGGCATCGCACGACCCCCGGTGCTGCGTGCTCGGCGGACCACACCGGGGCGTGGCGCCGGCTCGGCCCCGGAGCGGGAGGGCGCTTCGACGGCCGTCGCGGTCGTTGCGTCCACGGACGGACCCGTCGCGGACGTGGCGTGTGCAGACGTGGCGTTCGAGTCCGCCGCCTTCGCCGGCAACGCGGCCAGCCGAGCGCCTCTCCACCGCTCCGGCCCGCCGGCCCTGCGGGTCACGGACGCCCGTCGGGGGACCCGTGGCGCAGGGGCGACGCCGGCCCACACGTCCCATACATGCTCCTTTATAATAGCCTGTTTCTCGGTCACACTCCGATCCTCGCCCCATCCTGCATCCCATAACGTGCTACCTGAGCATAACACGACAGCCCGAGAGGATCAGACAAAGCCCGAGAGGATCAGACTGGCGGCGCGCGCGCGTGGCTCCAGCACCATCGTGCGCCGTTGACAGGCCGCGAAGGCCCCTATCATCGCGGCCATGCCGGATCCCGAAGACCAGTCGGATCGCGTCCTGCCTCGCGCGGCACGAGCGACCGTCCCCCAGGTCCCGCTCGTGCGGGCCCACGTCGCCCGCATCAACACCTCCCCAGGCGGCGTTCCCAAGCGCCCAGTCGGGTCGGCCAGGGTCGGCAGACTCGGGTTGGAAGGCGACGCGCACACGGATCGCACCGTCCACGGCGGCCCGTTCCGCGCCGTCTGCCTCTATTCGATGGAGGCGATCGACCGTGTACGTGCCGACGGCCACCCCATCTTCCCGGGGTCGGTCGGCGAGAACCTGACGCTGGAGGGCCTCGAGCTGTCCACGCTCGCGACGGGCGACCGGCTCGCGATCGGGGACGAGCTGGTCCTGGAGGTCACCACGCCGGCGTCCCCCTGCGAGACGATCCGCGAGAGCTTCCTCGAAGACCGCATCTCCAGGATCTCGATCCGAACGCACCCGCTCGACAGTCGCCTGTATGCCCGGGTGCTCGCCGAGGGAACCGTCACGACAGGCGATCCGGTGCGCGTCCTCCCGCCTCTCCCCGGCTCGGATGTGGCCACGCACGCGCTGCTCGACCGCCTGGACGCGAACGAGCGCGCGTACATGGTGGTGTCGTGGCGCGCGGCCGTCGCGGGTGGTGTCGACGTGCGTTTCCGTGAGGATGGGGAGCTCGCGATCGCCGCCACTCCGTCCGTGCCAGACGAGAACTTCAACGTCGCGCTCGGGCTGCGCCAGGTCCCGCACCTGCTCCCGGACGTGCTGTCGTTCTTCGAGCGCCACGGCGTGTCCGGCTGGGTCATCGCGGCGGAGCCACCGTGGCCCGACGCGGTCGCGCAACGGACCGGATCGGTCCTGGTGGGCGCACCGGGCGACATCGGCGAGGCGCCCAGGGTCGATGGCCTCGCGATCCGGCGCGTGGAACCTGACGAGGCGCTCGCGTGGGAGCGGGCGGTGGTGGCGGGCTTCGAGTTCGACGGGGTGCTGGCCGACGCCTGGCTCGCATCGGCTCCCGCGATCGCCCTCGATCGCCGGGTGCACCTCTTCATCGCCGAGATCGACGGTGAACCGGTGGGTGCCGGCGGGCTGTTCGTGCATCGCGGGGTGGGCGGTCTCGGGCCGGGATGCGTGCTGCCGGCGTTCCGGAACCGGGGTGTGCACGCCGCGCTGATCGCGGCACGCGCCAGGACGGCGGCCGCGCTCGGCTGTGACGTGGTCGCGGGGTGGGCCCGTCAGGATGGGGTGTCCGAGCGCAACATGATCCGCATGGGACTGCAACGGATCTGGACGAGGTACTCCTACCGGTGGGACGTGACGGTGCAGGACGCCGGCAGGACGGGCACGGGGGTACCCGCGTGAGCGGGCCGCTGCGGGTCGAGCGGGCCAGGGCAGGCGACATGGTCGCCCACGTCGTGCTCGATCGCCCGGAGGTCCACAACGCGTTCGACGCGGGCATGATCGACGCATTGCGCCAGACCTTCGCGCGCCTCTCAACCGAGGGCCCCGCCGCGCTGCGTGCCGTGGTCCTGCGCGGCGAAGGAGCCTCGTTCTGTGCCGGCGCGGACGTCGCCTGGATGCGCGCCTCTGCCGGACTCACCCGCGAGCAGAACGAGGCCGACGCGATGGCCCTCTCGGCGATGCTCGACGCGATCGACCGGTGCCCGGTGCCCGTCATCGCGCGAGTCCAGGGCGTTGCCCTTGGCGGGGGCATGGGCCTGTGTGCCGTCAGCGACCTGGTCATCGCCGAGGACGGCGCCAGGTTCGGGTTCACCGAGACACGGCTGGGGATCCTGCCGGCGGTCATCGCCCCGTTCGTGGTCGCGAAGATCGGCGAGACCCAGGCGCGTGCCTTGTTTCCGGGCGGTCGGCGCTTCGACGCCACCCGGGCGGTGCGGATCGGGCTGGTCCACGAGATCGTGGAGGGCGAGGCAGCGCTGGACCGGGCGGTCGAGGCGGCGGTCGATGAGATCCTGCAGGCCGGGCCCACGGCGGCCCGCGCCGCCAAGGCGATCGTGCGGGAGATCCGTGGGCTGCCGCACGAGTCGACGCGCTGGCACACCGCGCGACGCATCGCGGGACAGCGGGTGAGCGAGGAGGGGCAGGAGGGGCTGCGCGCGTTCCTCGAGAAGCGCCGCCCCGCCTGGGCTCCGGAACGGGACGACGGCTGAGGCCGGGAGGACGCCCGGGCTGCGGGCGGAGGTTCCGAGACAGGTCATCCCGGGGCCCGCGACCTGTTGCGCTCCCGGCACGTCACCGAACCTCTGCTACGATGCGGTGCCAGGTGATGGCGTGAGCTCTCGATGGATAGCGAAGTCCTGGTCCTGAACGCGGACTACGAGCCGCTCAACGTGTGCGACGTGCGGCGCGCGTTCCGGCTGCTCTTCGGCGAGAAGGCCGAGGTCCTGGAGTACGACCACGTCGAGATCCGCACGCCGCGCGCCACGTTCCGGGCTCCCAGCGTGATCCGGCTGCAGCACCGCATCCGGCGCCCGCGGCCGCGCGTCAAGCTCTCCCGCCGGGAGATCCTCGCCCGCGACAGCCACACCTGCCAGTACTGTGGGCACCACGGGAGCGACCTTACCGTCGACCACGTGACCCCGCGGCATCGCGGCGGCCAGCACACCTGGGAGAACCTGGTGACCGCGTGCCGGAGCTGCAATCACCACAAGGGCGGCCGCCTGCCCGACGAGGCCCACATGCGGTTGCTGCGCATGCCCGTCGAGCCGCGGAGCGACGTGTACTCGCTGTTCACCCCGTACCTCGCGGATCCCCGCAACCAGGGCTGGCGCTCCTACCTGTTCCTCGGTCACGACTGATCGGCGGCCGACACCGATGCCCGCACCCCGCCCGTCAACTCCGGATGCCCCGCGCGATCCACGGGCCGATGAGCGCACGCCGGGCGCGGGCAGCTCCCCGGGCCGGCTCGGCCTGCTCGACAGCGGCCCGCCCGAGGCGGCGGCGGTCGCGGCCCTCGTGCCGCCCGCCGTCCACGCCATCCTCGACCGGCTCTGGTCGAATGGGCACGCCGCGTACGTGGTCGGGGGGTCGCTGCGCGACGCGCTGCTGGGCGGAACACCCCAGGACTGGGACGTCACCACGGACGCGCGTCCGGGCAGGATCCAGGTGCTGTTTCCCGGCAGCCACTACGAGAACCGGTTCGGGACCGTGCTCGTGCCGGCCGGCGCGGGCGAGGTGGTCGAAGTCACCACCTACCGGCACGATCATCGCTACCGCGATCACCGGCGCCCGGACGAGGTGACCTTTGGCGACGACCTGGCGGGAGACCTGGTGCGACGGGACTTCACCGTCAACGCCCTGGCCTGGGGACGCCGCGCCCGCGACGCCCGGACGGAACTGGTGGACGTGTCGGGTGGGATCGACGACCTGCGGGCCGGCGTCCTCCGGGCGGTGGGCGACCCGATCGAGCGCTTCGGCGAGGATGCCCTCCGATTGATGAGAGGAGCCCGGCTCGCCGCCCAGCTCGGGTTCCGGCTGGATCCTGCGACGGAATCGGGCATGCGCCGTGCCGCCAGCCTGGTGCGTCACGTCTCCCAGGAGCGCATCGGCCAGGAGCTGCGCAAGATGCTGCGCGCGCGCGAGCCCTCGCGCGGCCTGCGGATCATGGCCGACACCGGCATCCTCGAGGGCGCGATCCCCGAGCTGGCCGAACAGCGCGGCGTGCCACAGGCGAAGGTCCCGGGCATGGACTGCTGGGAGCACACGCTCTGGACCGTGGACGCGGCGCGACGGCTCCGACCGGACGACGACGGGATGGCGCTGGCGGCGCTCTTCCACGACGCGGGGAAGCCCCGGACCATGAACGCGGGGCACTTCATCGGCCACGAGAACGCCGGCGCCGAGATCGCGGAACGCGTCCTGCGACGCCTCGCCGTCCCCGGGAAGGAGATCGCTCGCATCACCCACCTGATCCGCCACCACATGTTCAACTACGAGCCGTCGTGGAGCGACTCCGCCGTGCGCCGGCTGGTGCAGCGGGTGGGACCCGACGCGCTCGACGACCTGCTGGCCCTGCGCGAGGCGGACAACCTGGGGAGCGGCCAGCGCGCGGACGAAGGCCACCTGATCGAGCTGCGGCGGCGCATCACGGAGCAGCAGGCGCAGGGCTTCCCGCTGGGTCTGCGCGATCTCGCGGTCGACGGCAACGACCTGCAGCGAGAGCTCGGGCTCCCGCCGGGACCGCTCGTCGGGGCGCTGCTGGAACGCCTGCTGGATGCGGCGACCGGGGATCCTGCGCGGAACACGTACCGGCAGGCGATCCTGGATGCCCGGGCGTGGCTGCCGGAGATGACCCAGCGGGTCAACGCGCGCAGCCGCAGGCGGGGCGCATCGGGCGACAGCCCGGACCCTCGCGCATGATCGAGCGGATGCTGGAGGCCGAGCGGGACCTGGCGGTCGGCCTCGTGGACCGCGCCGAGGAGATCTACCGCGGCCTGGCCGAGGGCGACGCGCGCAACGCGGTCGCGGTCGTGGGGCTCGCGCGCTGCGCGCTCGAGCGCGGGGACGAGCACCGTGCGTACGAGCTGGCCGTGCGGGCGCTGGCGATCGACCCGGACGACGCGGCGGCGCTGCGGATGGAGGCGCGGCTCTCGGAGGTGCTCGCGACGCGCGGGGAGCACGTGGAGCGGCCCGCGCTGGTGGCCGGCGGCGGCACGTCCGGCGCGGATGCGAGCGCAGGCGCCGGCGGCACGTCCGACGCAGCGGGCGCCGGCGGTATGGCCGGCGGTGTTGTCGGCGGAGCGGGCGCCGAGCCGACCGGGGCTGGAGGAGGCGCCGGCAGCGCGCCGACCCGGCAGCCGACCCAGGCAACCGCACCGAGACCGGGCCTGCTGCGGCGTATCCTCGGCCGCAGATGAGGCACGTCGACGCGTGAGGGTGCTGGTCACCGGGGGTGCCGGGTACGTCGGCAGCGTGTCCGTGGAGCGGCTGGTCGCATCCGGGCACGACGTCACGGTCCTCGACTCGCTGGTGACCGGGCACCGCTCTGCGGTCGTCGACGGCGCGCGCCTGGTCCAGGGCACGCTGCGGGACCGCGACGGCCTGGAGCGGCTGCTGCGCGAGGAGCGGATCGACGCCGTGTTGCACTGCGCGGCGCGATCCCTGGTCGGGCAGTCCGCCGCGGAGCCGGCCCTCTACTACACCGAGAACGTGGTCGGCGGGGTCGGCCTGCTCGACGCGATGCTCGGCGCGGGCGTCGAGCGGCTGGTCTTCTCGTCAACTGCCGCGGTGTACGGAGCGCCCGAGGTGGTGCCCATCCCGGAGGACGCGCCGGTCGCCCCGATCAACCCGTACGGCGAGACGAAGCGCGCCTTCGAGGGCGCGATGCGCTGGTACGGCGGAGCGTACGGGCTGCGCGGCGTCGCGCTGCGGTACTTCAACGTGGCCGGCGCGACGGAGCGGAACGGCGAGCAGCACGATCCCGAGACGCACCTGGTACCGAACGTCCTGGCGGCGGCACTCGGTCGCCGCCAGCTCACGGTGTTCGGCACGGACTACCCGACGCCCGATGGCACCTGCATCCGCGACTACATCCACGTCGAGGACCTGGCGAACGCGCACCTGGCCGCACTGGAGCTGACGGCCCGGAAGCACCCCACGACCGGCAGCCCCGGCTCCGATCCCGGTTCCGAGCGCCCGGAACCGGGCGGGGGGGACCCGACCCCCGGACATGGCGGCCTCACCGTGTGCAACCTCGGGTCGGGGTCGGGCTTCAGCGTGCTGGAGGTCATCCGGGCGGCCGGATCGGTCGTGGGTCGCCCCATCCCGTACCAGGTGGGAGCGCGCCGACCGGGAGATCCGGCGGCGCTCATCGCGTCGAATGCGCGGGCCCGCGATCTGCTCGGCTGGACGCCGCGGCACGGCACCCTGGAGGAGATGATCGGCTCCGCCTGGCGCTGGCTGGAGACCCACCCCGAGGGATACCCGCCGTAGGGGGACGGCGGGCGGCACGTGCGGCAGCCGGCGGCACACGCCGTCGCCACGCCCCGCGGCCCGAGCGGCCAACCGCGGCCGTCCCTGCCTACGCCACCGGGGCCACCTCCGCCGCGCGCTCGACGGGCCGCGGCCGATCCGCCACGCCGCGGAGCACCAGGAACCCGGCCACCATCAGCCCGAGCTGGGCGATCACCGCGAACCGGTAGGCGTCGCGCCCCAGCGAGGGCTCCAGCACGAACAGCGTGATGCCCCAGATCACCGGGCCGGTGACGGCGCTGAACTTGCCGGCCAGTCCGTAGAGCCCGAAGAACTCGCCGACCATCTCCGGGGGCGACAGGCGCAGCATGAACACGCGGTCGCTGACCCAGGTGCCGCCCAGCGCCGCCCCGGCCAGCCCTCCGACCAGGAGAAACACCGTCTTGTCGAGCGTGCTTGCCGCCAGCAGCAGCGCCACGCACCAGAGCAGCAGCACCGTGCTCAGCGTCCGCTTCGGCCCGACCCGGTCGACCACGAAGCCCCACACGAAGCTCATGACGATCGCCACCACCGTCACGAGGACCAGCACGGTCTGTGCGTCGGCGTCGGAGTAGCCCACCGCGGCGGTCGCGAACACGGCCATGAACTGGATCACCGTGTTGATGGGGTCCGTGTAGAGCAGGCGCGCGACGAGGAACCGCAGAAGGCCGGGGAACTCCGACGCATGCCGGGCCGTCCGCGCGATCTGCGCCCACGACCCGCGCAGGTCGATCTCCGTGAGCGCCCTGGCCGTGCGGCCGCGCCGCTCGCGGACCACGAGGAAGACGGGCACCGCGATGATCGCGAACAGGACCGCCGTGAGGACGAAGCCGAACTCGGTCGGCTTGCCGTCGTGGAACCCCAGGGCCCGGACCGCGCCCGCGCCAACGATCGTGCCCACGTAGCCCAGCCCCACCCCGATGCCGCTCACCCTGCCTCGCGTCTCGGCCGTGCTCACCTCGGGGAGCATCGAGTCGTAGTAGATCAGCGCCGCCTGGTAGCCGAAGTTCGCGACCGCGAAGACCGCCAGCCCCCACCAGAAGTAGACCCCGAGGACGTCGAAGCCGAGTGGATCGCCCACCAGGCCCACGACCGCGGTCGGCAGGATGCACAGCACGGTGAAGAACAACAGGAACGGCTTCCGGACG
>JAJYEB010000047.1 GCA_021790375.1 Chloroflexota bacterium
GCACGCCCGCGCCGGGATGCTCCAGGAGGCCAGGCCGCGCGGCCGTACGCGCATCGGCGCCGACGTGGTCTGCGAGGCGCTGCTCCGCCAGGGCGTCGACGTCTTCTTCGGCTATCCGGGCGGCGTGATCCTGCCCCTCTACGACGTCCTGGGCGACTACCCCGAGCTCCGCCACATCCTGGTGCGCCACGAGCAGGGCGCCGCGCATGCCGCCGACGGCTACGCCCGGGCCACCGGCAAGGTGGGCGTCTGCCTCGGCACCTCCGGTCCGGGGGCGACCAACCTGGTCACCGGCATCGGGACCGCCATGCTCGACTCGGTGCCGATGGTCGCCATCACCGGGAACGTGGCCGCCGCGCTGCTCGGCAAGGACGCGTTCCAGGAGATCGACATCACCGGCATCACGCTGCCCATGACCAAGCACAACTACCTGGTGCGCGACGCGAACGACCTCCCGCACGTCTTCGCCGAGGCGTTCCACATCGCCCGCACCGGCCGGCCCGGCCCCGTGCACATCGACATCACCAAGGACGCGCTCCAGCAGGAGACGCAGGCGCGGCACCCCGACGAGGAGACGGTGCTGGCCGCGATCCCCGGCTTCCGGCCCACGATCGAGGGGCATCCCCGCCAGCTCCGGGTGGCGGCGAAGCTGATCGACGAGGCGAGCCGTCCCGTGATCCTGGCCGGCCACGGGATCCTCCTCGCGCAGGCCTGGGACCAGCTCCGGGCATTCGCCGAGAAGACGCAGATCCCCGTCACCCACACGCTGCTCGGGGTGGGGGCGATCGACGAGACCCACCCGCTCTCCTACGGCTACATGGGGATGCACGGCTGGAAGCACGTGAACCGCGCCATCCAGTCGTCCGACCTGCTGATCGCCCTGGGCATGCGCTTCGACGACCGGGTGACCGGCAAGGTCAGCACCTACGCGACCGGCGCGAAGATCGTCCACGTCGACATCGACCCGGCCGAGGTCGGCAAGAACGTCTCGGTGGACGTGCCGATCGTGGGCGACGTCGGGCGCGTGCTCGCGGCGCTGACCCCGCTCGTGGCCGACAGGCGCCCCGAGGACCGCGCCGCGTACTTCGAGGAGCTCGCGGAGTGGCGGCGGGAATCCGAGTCGCGCAGCTGGCACGGGTCCGGCGCGTGGCGCGGCGGCCTGCTCTCGGCGGATTACGTGATCGAGCAGATCGGCGCCGCGACCGACCACGACGCGACGCTGGTCGCGGATGTCGGCCAGAACCAGATGTGGATGGCGCGCTACGCGGGCTACCGCCGGCCGAACTCCCACATCAGCTCCGGCGGGCTCGGCACGATGGGCTTCGGGCTGCCCGCGGCGATGGGCGCCGCGGTCGGGCGTCCCGACAAGGAGACCTGGGCGATCTGCGGGGACGGCGGCTTCCAGATGACCCTGCAGGAGCTGGCCACCCTGGTGCAGGACCACATTCCCGTGAAGATCGCGGTCCTGGACAACAACAAGCTCGGCATGATCCGCCAGTGGCAGGAGCTGATCTACGCCGGCAACTACCACTCCTCGCACCTGCTCGGCCCCGACTTCCTCAAGCTCGCCGACGCGTACGGCATCCCGGCCTTCCGCGCGACGACGCCCGACGACGTCCCCCAGGCGATCGCGGCGGCCCGCGCGGTGGACGGCCCGGCCCTCGTCCACTTCCGGATCGCCGACGAGCAGAACGTCTTCCCCATGATGCCGGCCGGCAAGGGGCTCTCCGACCTGATCGAGGAGTGGGGAGGGGCCGACGAATGACCGATCAGACGGTCGCCGCGACCCCGGCGCCCCAGGGCCAGCCTGCGGTCCGTTCGATCCCGGGTTCAGGCATGGCCCACCGGCACGTGCTGGTGGCCGTGGTCAACAACCGGCCCGGCGTCCTGAACCGCGTCGCAAACCTGTTCCGGGCCCGCAACTTCAACATCGAGTCGCTGGCCGTGGGCCACACCGAGCGCCCCGACGTCAGCCGCATGACCATCACGCTGCGCGGCGACGACGTGGCCGTGGAGCAGGTCGCCAAGCAGCTCTACAAGCTGATCGACGTCCTCAAGGTGCAGGACGTCACGGCCGAGCCCCGCATCGAGCACGAGCTGGCCCTGATCAAGGTCCGGGCCACCAACAGCACGCGCTCGGAGGTGCTCAAGATCGTCGAGCTCTACAAGGGTCGCGTCGTCGACGTCGCCGCCGACTCGGTGATCGTGGAGGCCACCGGGACGGAGGACGAGATCGATGCGCTCGTCGCGCTCGTTGGCGGGTTCGGGATCAGGGAGATGGTCCGCACCGGCACCACCGTGATGGTGCGCGGACCCCAGGTGGTGGAGTACGAGGGAGTGGCCAAGTGACGGCGCGCATGTACTACGACCCGGACGCCGACCCGTCCGCCCTCCAGGACCGGACGGTCGCGATCATCGGCTACGGGAGCCAGGGCCACGCGCACGCACTGAACCTGCGCGATTCCGGGGTCGACGTGGTGGTGGGGCTGCCGGCGACCAGCAAGAGCCGGGCGATCGCGGCCGAGGCGGGGCTCCGCGTGGCCGACGTCGGCGAAGCGGCCCGGCAGGCCAACGCGATCATGATCCTCGTGCCCGACACGGCCCAGAAGGCGGTCTACGACGCGGAGATCGCGCCCAGCCTCAAGCCGGGGCAGCTGCTGATGTTCGCCCATGGCTTCAACATCCACTTCGGGCTGATCGACCCGCCCGACGGCGTCGACGTCGGGATGGTCGCGCCCAAGGGCCCCGGCCACCTGGTCCGCTCGGTCTACGTGGAGGGCGGGGGCGTGCCCGCGCTGTTCGCCGTGCACCGTGACCACACCGGTACCGCGCGCGCCCGCGTGCTTGCCTACGCCCGCGCGCTCGGCGCCACGCGCGCCGGCGTGCTCGAGACCACCTTCGCCGAGGAGACCGAGACCGACCTGTTCGGTGAGCAGGCGGTGCTCTGCGGCGGCGTCTCCAACCTGGTCAAGAACGGGTTCGAGACGCTCGTGGAGGCCGGCTACCAGCCCGAGCTGGCGTACTTCGAGGTCATGCACGAGCTGAAGCTCATCGTGGACCTGATGTACCGCGGCGGGCTCAACTTCATGCGCTTCAGCGTGAGCGACACCGCCGAGTACGGCGACTACGTCTCGGGTCCCCGGATCGTGGACGGGCACGTGCGTGAGACGATGCGCCAGGTGCTGACGGAGATCCAGGACGGCACCTTCGCAAAGCGCTGGATCGCCGAGAACGAGGCCGGCCGCCCGGAGTTCAACCGGCTGCGGCGGCAGGACCAGGATCACCTGATCGAGCGGGTCGGGGCCGACCTGCGCTCGAAGATGCGCTGGCTGAACCCGGTGGAGGTGCGTCCGGAGCAGGCGCAGGCCTCGGCCGAACGCCCGCGCGGGGATGGCGCACGATGAACGGGCCGGAAGTATCCCGAGTACCGGGCGGCTCCCCAGTACCGGGCAATGCCCCGGTGTCCGCGAGTCTCGCGGCAACGGCCGGCTCCCCGGCACCGGGCCGCGTGGAGCCCGGCCGCGTGCGCATCTTCGACACCACGTTGCGCGACGGCGAGCAGGCACCCGGCGCGGGGCTCACCGTCGCCGAGAAGCTGGAGGTCGCGCGCGCGCTGGTCCGCCTCGACGTCGACGTGATCGAGGCCGGGTTCCCCGCCTCGTCCCCGGGTGACTTCGAGGCGGTCAACCGGATAGCGAAGGAGACGAAGGGCGTCGCGGTGGCCGCGCTGGCTCGCTGCCGCGAGGGCGACCCGCAGCGCGCCGTGGAGGCGATCCGCGTCGCCGAACGGCCCCACCTGCACGTGTTCATCGCCACCAGCGACATCCACCTGAAGCACAAGCTGCGCATGACGCGGGAGGAGGCCCTGGAGGCCTCGGTCAGGTGGGTCCGCTACGGCCGGGAGGCGCTGGGCCGCGACGCCGAGATCGAGTTCAGCGCCGAGGACGCCAGCCGCACCGATCCCGAGTTCCTGCTTCGGGTCTACGAGGCGGTGGTGGACGCCGGCGCGACCACCGTCAACATCCCCGACACCGTCGGGTACGCCATCCCCGCGGAGTTCGGCGTGCTGGTCGGACGCGTGGTCGACCTGGTCGGGAACGACGCCGTGGTCAGCGTCCATTGCCACAACGACCTGGGACTCGCCACCGCCAACACGCTCGCCGCGGTCCAGGCCGGCGCGCGCCAGCTCGAGGTCACCGTCAACGGGCTGGGTGAACGGGCCGGGAACGCCTCTCTCGAGGAGGTGGTGATGGGCCTCCGGACGCGGCCCACCCAGTTCCCCGGGCTGGCGAGCCGGGTGCAGACCGACCAGATCATGAACGCCAGCCGGCTGGTCAGCTACCTGACCGGGTTCGTCGTCCAGCCCAACAAGGCGATCGTGGGCGGCAACGCGTTCGCCCACGAATCCGGCATCCACCAGGACGGTGTGATCAAGAACCCGCTGACCTACGAGATCATGACCCCGCAGTCGGTGGGGCTGGCGGGCAGCACGCTCTCGATCGGCAAGCTCTCCGGCCGGCGCGGCCTCCAGGGCAAGCTCCGCGAGCTCGGCTTCGAGCTGGAGGGCGAGGCGCTCGACGCGGTGTACCGCGAGGCGATCGCGCTGGCCGACGCCAAGAAGGAGGTCACCGACGCCGACCTGCTGGCCATCGTGGGCCAGCACGCGTCGGAGGTGGGCGACGGGATCGCGCTGGACGGCTGGAGCGTCACCAGCTCGCACGGCGGGCGCTCCACCGGGAGCGTGAAGCTCGCCGTGGGAGAGGAGACGCGCGAGGCCGAGGCGACCGGTAACGGTCCGGTGGACGCGCTGTACCGCGCCGTCGACGAGGCGCTCGAGCCGATCGTGGGCTGGCGGCTCGTGCTCGACGAGTACGAGATCCGCGCGGTCACGGCGGGCGAGGACGCCCAGGGCAGCGCGCTCGTGCGCTGCCACCGTTCGACCGACACCGGAGAGCCGCCGCTGATTGCCACCGGCCACGGTCTCTCCACCAACATCATCGAGTCCTCGCTCGAGGCCTACGTGACGGCCGCCAACAAGCTGCATGCC
This sequence comes from Chloroflexota bacterium, assembly GCA_021790375.1. Classification (GTDB taxonomy): domain Bacteria; phylum Chloroflexota; class Limnocylindria; order Limnocylindrales; family CSP1-4; genus JAJYNJ01. The sequence continues at coordinate 5,048 of JAJYEB010000047.1, forward strand.
GCGGCCACGGCCGCCGCGGCGGGCGGTGAGGCTGGCGCGGCCGAGGCCCGTGGCGCGACCGCGGGACGGCTGCCATGAGCGAGGTCACGTACCGGATCGCCGCCATCCCGGGCGACGGAATCGGCCCGGAGGTGGTGGCGGCCGGCCGCCGCGTCCTGGACGCCGCCGCGGCCCGCTTCGGGTTCGCGCTCGAGTGGCGGGAGCTCGTGGTGGGCGGCGCGGCCATCGACGCGTACGGCGTGCCGATTCGCGACGCCGACCTGGAGGCGTGCCGCGAGTCGGACGCGGTCTATCTCGGCGCCGTGGGCGGCCCGCGCTGGGACGATCCGAACGCGGCGGTGCGGCCCGAGCAGGCACTCTTCGCGCTGCGCGGCGGCCTCGAGCTGTTCGCGAACCTCCGCCCGGTGACGGCCGAGCCGTCCCTGGTGGACGCCTCGACGCTGCGCCCGGAGGTCGTGCGGGGCGTCGACCTGCTCATCGTCCGGGAACTGACCGGCGGCCTGTACTTCGGACGCCCGTCGGAGGAGCGGCGCACGCCCGAGGGGCGGGTCGCCGTCGACACGCTCTGGTACACCGAGCAGGAGATCCGGCGCGTCGTGCGCCTGGCGTTCGAGCTGGCCCGCGGACGCCGGAAGCGCCTCACCAGCGTGGACAAGGCCAACGTCCTGGCGTCCAGCCGGCTCTGGCGCAAGGTGGTCGAAGAGGTCGCGCCGGAGTTCCCGGACGTGACGTTCGAGCACCGCCTGGTCGACGCGGCGGCCATGATGCTGATCCGGGATCCCGGGTCGTTCGACGTGCTCGTCACCGAGAACCTGTTCGGGGACATCCTGTCCGACGAGGCGGCCATGCTGACCGGGTCGCTGGGCATGCTGCCCTCCGCCTCGGTCGGGGCGCGGCGCACCGCGCACGGGCTGCACGGCCTGTACGAGCCGATCCACGGGTCGGCGCCGGACATCGCGGGCCAGGACAGGGCCAACCCGATCGCGGCGATCCTGTCGGGCGCGATGCTGCTGCGCTGGTCGCTGGGCCGGGCGGACGCCGCCGGCGCGATCGAGTCGGCGGTGCGCTCGGCACTCGGCGACGGCCTGCGCACGACCGATCTGGCCGGCGTGGGTGCGGGGGCCCGGCAGGTGCGGGTGCTGGGGACGCGGGCGTTCACCGACGAGGTGGTGGCGCGGGTGTCGGCGGGCGCGACCCGCGGAGAGGGCCCGCGCGACGACGAGGAGATCGACGTGGCGACGATCGTGGCGACGAACACGCTGCTGGGGATGCCGTGATGGCCCGCCGGAGCCCGTGCCGCGCGACCGCGGCGCGACCGCAGCCGGTCCCCGGAGGAGGACTCCGTGCCTGAGGTTGGCCCCACCAGCGACACCGTCCTCCTCTACGACACCACCCTGCGCGACGGCACCCAGCGCGAGGGGCTCGTCCTCTCGCTGGCCGACAAGCTGAAGATCGCCCGGCGCCTGGACGAGGCCGGCTTTCCCTACGTCGAGGGTGGCTGGCCCGGCTCGAACCCCAAGGACGAGGAGTTCTTCGCGCTCGCGAAGGGCGTGACCTGGCGCAACACGAAGCTGGCGGCATTCGGGTCCACCCGTCACCGGTCGAATCGCCCGGAGGACGACCCCAACCTGCGCGCGCTCGTGGAGGCCGCCACGCCGGTCGTGACGATCTTCGGCAAGAGCTGGCTGCTCCACGTCACGCAGGTGCTGGGTGCCACACCGGACGAGAACCTGGCCATGATCGGCGACTCCGTGGCGTACTGCGCCGCCGCGGGCCGGGAGGTCGTCTACGACGCGGAGCACTTCTTCGACGGCTACAAGACGGATCGCGACTACGCCCTCGCCACGCTGCGCGCCGCGTACGCTGCCGGCTCGACCAGCCTGGTCCTGTGCGACACCAACGGCGGCTGCCTGACCGACGAGGTCGGGGCGATCGTGCGCGACGTGATCGGGACGCTCGCGCTGCCGGTCACCTGGGGGATCCACGTCCACGACGACGCGGGCCTCGCGGTGGCGAACTCGCTGGCCGCCGTGCAGGCGGGTGTGCGCCACGTGCAGGGCACCGTCAACGGCTACGGGGAGCGCTGCGGCAACGCCAACATCGTGACCATCTGGGCCGACCTCGCGCTCAAGCTCGGGCTCGACACGGTCCCGTCGGGCACCGACCTGCGCGGCCTGGCCGAGCTCTCGCACTACGTGGCCGAGGTGGCCAACATCGCGCCCGACGGCCATCAGCCGTACGTGGGGGTGAGCGCGTTTGCCCACAAGGGCGGCGTGCACGGCGCGGCCACGGCCCGGGTGCGCGACGCGTACCAGCACGTGGACCCCGGGGCGGTCGGCAACAAGACGCGGCTGGTGGTCAGCGAGCTGGGCGGGCGCGTCAACACGCAGTGGCGCGCCGAGGAGCTCGGGCACCGGCTCGAGGGGGTCGTGGACCCGCGCGAGCTGAGCCGGATCATCAAGCGGCTCGAGGCCGAGGGGGCGAGCTTCGAGGGGGCCGAGGCCTCCTTCGAGCTGCTGATCCGCCGGTTGCAGCCCGGCTACCGGCCGCCATTCCGGCTGGTCGACTACACCGTGCTGGTCGAGCACCGCGAGGGGAGGGAGCTCCGGGCGGAGGCCACCGTCAAGGTCGAAGTGGAGGGCGAGGTCCTCCACACGGCTGCCGACGGGAACGGCCCGGTGAACGCGCTCGACGCCGCGCTCCGCAAGGCGCTCCGCGCGTTCTACCCGCAGCTCGACGGCGTCCACCTGGTCGACTACAAGGTGCGGATACTCGACGGCGATTCGGCCACTGCCGCCCGCACGCGTGTGCTCATCGAGTCCGGCAGCGAGGCCGACGCCTGGTCCACCGTGGGCTCGGACACGAACATCATCGCGGCGTCGTTCCAGGCGCTGGGGGACTCGCTGGAGTACGCACTCTGGAAGAACGGTGCCGAGCTGCGCCGCCGCGACGAGCGCCAGTTCACCACGGCCGCACCGGCGATCGAAGGAGGCGCGAGATGATCGACGCCACCGCGGGGGGCGCCATCCGCCTGGCCCGCTGGACCTGCTCGACCGGGTCGAACGTGCAGAGCCGTGCCGTGGTCGTGGTGCAGGCGGGCGAACGCGTGTGGGAGGCGTCGGCCGAAGGCAACGGCGCCGTCGACGCGCTGTACGAGGCGGTGGACCGGGCGCTGGCCGGCGTGCTCTCGGGTCACCCGCGGCTGCTGGAGTACCGGGTCACGTCGCTCGGCGAGGGTCCCGACGCGGAGGGACGGGTCGACGTGGAGGTTGCGCCGCCGGCGGGCGTGGAGGGTCCGCGCGGCGAGGGGCGCTACCGCGGCTCGTGTCAGGGCCCGAACACGATCGCCTGCTCGGTGGAGGCGTACCTGGAGGCGATCAACGCGCTGCTCGCCGAGGCGCACTGGGCGGGGGCCACCGACGCGGCACGCGATGTCGGGCGCCGCGTGGGCGGGGCCGCGGCGCCGGCGGTCGAGATCGAGGACATCGACCACGAGCCGTCGAGGTGGTTCGAACGGTGAGGGCCGTCTCCGGGGCTGCCGTGGAGGCCGGCTCCTGGCCCGCGGTGGGTGCCGTCTCCCGGACTGCCGTGGTGGCCGGCTTCTGGGCCGCCGTTTCGTGCGCGTGATCGAACCCGGAGCGCGCGTCGCCTACTCCGGCGAACCGGGGGCATTCGCCGAGGACGCCGTCCTCGCCGCCTTCGAACGGCCCGTGCCGGTGCCGGTGCCGGGTTTCCGCCAGGTCTTCGAGGCCGTGACCGCCGGCTGCGTGCCGGGCGATCCGCCCGGGGCCGCTCCCGTCGTGGCGGGAGTGGTGCCCATCGAGAACCTGGTCAACGGCACCGTCCGCGAGAACTACGACCTGCTGCTCGAGCACGACCTGGCGGTGACGGGCGAGGTGGTCGTGCCCGTCAGGCTCTGCCTGGCCGCCCTGCCGGGTCAGTCGCTCGACGAGATCGAGCGCGTCTACTCGCACATCCAGGCACTGGGCCAGGCCGAGGCGTTCCTCCGCACGCGGCCCTGGACGCTGCTCACGACCTATAACACGGCCGGGGCTGCGAAGATGATCGTGGACCGCGGCGAGCGCGCGGCCGCGGCGGTCGTCTCACCCAGGGCCGCCGCGGGGTACGGTCTGGAGATCCTGGCGGGCGACATCCAGCAGGTGCCGGACAACCGCACGCGCTTCCTCCTGATCGCGGGCCATGGCGGCCGGCCGGCTTCCGGGGTGGCCGTGCCGGGCGCCACCGACGCTCCCGGCGCCACCGACGCGTCCGGGGCCGTGCCGGAACCGATGCGCACCACCATGGTGCTGGCCGTCCGCAACGAGCCGGGATCGCTGCACCGCTGCCTGGGCGTCTTCGCGCGCGCCGGCCTCAACATGAGCAAGCTCGAGTCGCGCCCCAGCCACGACCGCGCCTGGGAGTACGTGTTCTGGGTCGACCTGGACGCCGATGAGCGCCAGGCCGCGCAGGCCGCCGCCGATCTGAGCTCGGACGCCGCGATGGTCCGGATCCTGGGCACGTACCGGCGGGCCCCGGAGGAATAGCCACCGGGCCAGGGCGGATCCGTCCCCGGCCGCCGGACGTCGCCTCGATCCCAGGTATCGCCTCGACCCCGGATGTCGCCTCGACCCCGGATGTCGCCTCGACCTCAGATGAGGCCGAGGCGATCGAGGGGGAACGGCGGTTGCGCGAGCGGCTTCACCGCGAGCCTGACCAGC
>JAJYEB010000048.1 GCA_021790375.1 Chloroflexota bacterium
GCTCGACGTGTACGACCGGGTGGGCGGGGGCGACGGCTTCGCCGCGGGCCTCTTCTACGGGCTCCTGGCGGGGGAGACGCCGGAGGCGGCGCTGCGCCTCGGCTGGGCGCACGGCGCGCTCCTCACCACCTTCCCGGGGGACACCACCATGGCCACCCTGGCGCAGGTGCGGGCGCTCGCGGCGGGCGGCTCGGCGCGCATCCAGCGATGAGCGGGCGGGAGGGCCGCGGATCCGACACCATGCCCGGGCGAGGGGAGGGCCGGCATGTCGCACGCTGAGGACCGGCGCCCCCACGTGCCCGACGAGACGTTGCGCGACCCGCCGCTGCTGGCGGCGGTCGGCGAGCTCGCCGCGGCCGGCGGTGCCTCGTCGATGCTGACGCCGTTCCTGCCCGCGGCCCTGCCCGCGTGGGCCCTGGTGCGCCAGCGCATCGACCCGGCCGAGATCGCCGACGTCCGCAGAGCGGTCCGGGCCGCGCTCGAACCGGTGCTGACGGACGTCCGGCCCGGCGCGCGGGTCTGCCTGGCGGTGGGCAGCCGCGGCATCGACCGCATCGACCAGGTGGTTGCCGCCACCGTGGAGCGGCTGCGCGAGGCCGGGGCCGACGTCTTCATCGTGCCGGCCATGGGCAGCCACGGGGGCGCGACCGCGGAGGGCCAGCTCGAGGTGCTGGCCTCCTACGGCATCACGCCCGAGGCGGTGGGCTGCGAGATCCGCTCGGACATGGCGACGGTGGAGCTGGGCGAGGTCCGCCCGGGGGTCCCGGTCTTCCTCGACCGGCACGCGCACGACGGGGCCGACCTGATCGTGCCGATCAACCGGGTCAAGCCCCACACCGACTTCACCGGCGAGATCGAGAGCGGCCTCTCCAAGATGATCGCGATCGGGCTCGGCAAGCAGCGCGGCGCCGACACGTTCCACCGCCAGGGGTTCGCCACCTTCCACGAGCTGATCCCGGCGGTCGCGGCGTTCACCCTGGCCCGTGCCCCCATCCCCTTCGGCCTCGCCCTGGTGGAGAACGGCCACGCCCGCCTGGTGCGCGTGGAGGCGGTGCCGGCCGCGCGGATCCTCTCGCGCGAACGGGAGCTGCTGGTGCTGGCCCGCGAGGCCATGGCCCGCCTTCCCCTGGCCGCCATCGACGTGCTCGTGCTCGACTTCATCGGCAAGGACATCAGCGGCCTGGGCATGGATTCGAACGTGGTCGGCCGCTACTACACCGGGCCCACCGGCGTGCCGCCGGCGATCCAGCGCATCGTGGTGCGCGACCTGACCGCGGAGACCGAGGGGAACGCGGTGGGCATCGGCATGGCGGACGTGGTGCTGCGCCAGGCGGTCGACCGGATGGACGCGCGCAAGACCTACGTGAACTGCATCACCGCCAAGACCCCCGAGGGCGCCCGGGTCGCGCTGACGGTCGACACCGACCGGGAGGCGCTGGCGGTCGCGCTGGCCTGCTGCCTGCGGGTGGCCCCGCCGGACGCGACGATCGTGCGCGTTCGCGACACCAAGCACCTCGAGCTGCTCTACGTGACCGAGCCTGCGCTGCCCGAGGTCCTCGCCGCGGGCTGCGAGCTGCTCGAGCCGCCCCACCCGATCCGCTTCGACGCGACGGGCATGTTCGCCGACGGCGGCCTGTAGGCGGCATACCGGGTGGCGCGACGGGCCGCGCGCGACGTCGACGGGCGGCCCGTCCCGGATCGGCGGCGCGCGCTCGAGGCGCTGCTGGGCGAACGGGTCGTGGATCTCCGGGACGTGACGCCTGCCTGGGAGACCGGGACCCGGACCGGCATCGCGACCCTGCAGGGCGGCGACCGCGTGGTGGCCCAGTGGCCGCGCGATCGACGCGGCCTGTCGCGACGTCTGCGGCTGGCGCGGATGCTCCCCGCGGTCGCGCCATGGATTCCCGTGCCCGAGCTGCTCGGCGGAAACGCCGACGCCACGGACCCGGTCCTCGTCGCCCGCTTCGTCACCGGCGAGTCGGGGCGGGAATGGTTGAACGACGACGACGGGGCGGTCCTGCTGGGCCGGCGCATGGGGGAACTGGCGGCCGGCCTCCGCCGGGTGCCTGCGCGCGGCCTGCGGCTCTCGACCCTGTGGGGCGATCCCGGGCGACTGGTTGCGGCGGCGCACCGGTGGCTGGCGGACGACAGGGCGGCGATCGGTCCTGCCGGTGCAGCGGTCATGGAGCGTCTGCTCGACCGCGTGCCGGCCGAGCTGGGTGGCGCCCCCCCGGTCTTCGCGCACGGCGACTTCGCGCCCGTGAACGTGCTGGTCCGGGATGGCGCGGTCGCCGCGCTGCTCGATTTCGAGCGTGCCCGGATCGCCCACCCGTTGTTCGACGCGGCCTGGTGGCGCTGGATCGTGCGCCATCACCACCCGGACCGCTGGGACGTGGCCGGTCCGGCGTTCTTCCGGGCTGCCGGACTGGACCTCGACGCGGGAACCGTGGCGCGCCTGGATCTCCTGGCCGCCCTGCAGCTGGCGGAGCAGCTTCACGACACGCCCAGGGGGATGGTCGCAATCCGGGCCGAGTGGGCGGCGCGGCTCGCTGCGGAACTCGGCCGGCAGCCGCGCGCCCGCCAGCCGCGCGCCGGGAAGGATCCGCCGGAACTCGGCCGCCAGCCGCGCGCCCGGGACTGACCGGCCGCAGCTCCGGCGCCCGCGAGACGAGCCCCGCGGCCGGCCCGTCCGGGGCGTTCCATGACGGAAGCCTCTGGCGGCGCGGCGGAGGATGCGCCACTATTCGTGCCGGCCACGTTCGCTGGAGTCGCCGGGAGGCTGGCTGGGATGTCGCTCGCCGAGGGTCGTGCCGCGTCTGCCGTGCGGCGCACGTGGCGCGAGGAGCAGCACGAGATCGCCCAGGTCGTGGCACGCATGATGCAGGCCGCCGATGGGGCAGGCGACGTCCTGGCCGCGCTCGGCGGTGGAAGCGCACGGGGTCTGCTGGACGCGATCGAGCAGCACGTCCTCCCGTACCTCGACTGGGAAGAGGCGATCTGCCACCCGGTGATCGACCGGGTTGCGGGCAGCCCGCTGGCCAGCCGTCTCCTGCGCCGGCAGCTGCGGCAGGTCCGCGGTCGGATTCAGCGGGTCGAGGCGGACTGGAGCGTGCGGCGGCTCGCGCCGACCCGGCGGGAGCTCCGCGACGTGCGGGCGCATCTGCGCGACCTGGCGACAGCGCTGCGTGCGCACCTGGAGCAGCAGGACCGGATCCTGGCACCCATGCTCGGGCCCGCGGGTGCCTGATCCCGGACCGGCGTCCCGGGTTGCCTGCCGGTGCCGATGATCCGTTCCGACCCGAAGGTCCGTGCGTTCCATGCCCGGCTGCTCGCGACGCCGTGCTGCGCGGCGCTCGTGGACCACGACCGGCTGGCCGCCGCGCTCGCCAGCCCGGTGGGCATCGTGTTCGTGCTTCGCGCCGACGGGCTCGAGCTGCGGCCGCTGGTGACCAGCGTGCACGCCGCGGGGAAGCTCGTGGCCGTCCACCTCGACCTCATCGACGGCGTCCGACCCGACCGGGCGGGCGTGCGGTGGCTCGGCCACGCCGGGGCGGACGCGGTGATCAGCTCGCACGGCCAGCTCATGCCGGCGATCCGACACGAGGGGATGGTGGCCATCCACCGGCTGCTGCTGGTTCGCCGCGGGCTCCTCGACGCGGCGCTTGCCGCCACGTCCAGGTCCGGGGCGGACATCGTGGAGGTGCTGCCCGGCGTCATCCTTCCCGAGGTCAGGGCGCTCATGCCGTCGCTCGACGTCCCGTTGCTTGCCGGCGGCTTCATCCGGAACGAGGCGCAGGCGCGTGCCGCGCTCGGGGCCGGGGCCGTCGGGGTGACCACCAGCGCCGAGAACCTCTGGGCGGTGGACCTGAGATGAGCCGGCCATGCGCCTCCTGACGCCGATCCTCGTGGCCTCCAACGGGCACGAGGTGATCGTCCCGCCCCCCGGCCTCGAGTCCGGCGTGCTGCTGCGCGATCTCGACCTGATGGCGCTGATCGCGGCCGCGGGCACGGCATCGACCACGCTGGCGGTCGACCTCGACAGCGTCGAGGGGCTCAACGCCGACGCGGCCGCCGCCCGGTTCCTGGCCGTGGAGCTGGGGGTGGACGTGGTGATCACGCGTCGCCCGGCCGTGGCGAGTCGCGTGGCGGCCCTGGGACGGACCGCGCTCCTCCACGTGTTCGCGTTCGACTCCACGGGGCTGGCGCGGTCGCTCGAGGGGCACCCCCGCGAGCCGGGCATCGGGACGGTGCTCTCGCCCGGACCCGTGCTGGACCACCTTCCGCCCGCCGAGGTGGAACGGCTGCCCCGGCCCCTGGTGGCGTACGGATTCGTCGAGACGGCGGAGCAGGCGTGGTCGCTGCTGCGGTGTGTCGACAGCGTGGTGGTTCGCCCGGGGTGTGCGCTGGACATGGCCCGGGATGGCACACCGGGCTGGTACGCCCTTGACAAGGGCGGTCGCGGCGACTAGAAAGCGTTCAGCCCAAGCTCCGGGACCATGACTCGGACAGGTCCCGCCCCGGCGTTGTGTCGGGGCGGGTTTTGTTTTCCGACGAGCCAGGGTCGCAGCCGGAGGAGGCTCCCCTCCATGGTCCTGAGGATCGACCAGCCACCGCCGGGATTGCCCGTGGCGACGCCCGCCCAGTCGCCCGGTCCGGCCGGGGCCGTGAGGCCGGCGAGAACCGCCGGGGGCGGGGATCCCGTGCAGACCCCGGACGCCGGCGTGCCCCCGAAGACGCTGCGCTCGATCCTCGCCGCCGCGGCCGCGCACGAGCTCCGCTCCACGCTCGCCCTCGTGAGCGGGTACAGCCAGAGCCTGCAGCACCTGGCACTGGACGCGGCGACCCGCCGCCAGTACCTCGAGCGGATCATCTCCGCCGCCACCACGCTGACGGAGTGCGCCGACGAGCTCGTGGGCCTGGCGGACGACGAGCGCCCCGCCCTGCAGCGCGAACCCATCGCCATCTCCTGGCTGATCGAGCACGCGGCGCGCGAGCTGACGGCGGGCGACAGCGGCGAGGTCACGTGCGACGTCGTCCCGGGTCTTCCGCTCGTCGAGGTGGATGCAGCGTGGGTGCTCCACGTGATCAGGAACCTGGTGACGAACGCCCGCCGGCACGGCGCGGGCTCGACCGGGGTGACCATCCGCGCGCGGGGTGCCGGAGACAGCGTGATCGTGAGCGTCCAGGACGAGGGCCCCGGCGTCGATCCCGAGGACCGCCCCCACGTCTTCGAGCCGTTCTACCGTGGCGCCCGCGCCCGCACCACCGGTGTCCCCGGATCCGGCATCGGCCTCTACGTGTGCCGCCGCCTGGTGGAGGCCCACGGCGGCGAGATCTGGTTCGACCCGGCCCCGAGCGGCACGTCGATCTCGTTCAGCCTGCCGCTCTGGCACGCGTCCGACGGGGAGCACCCGGTACCGATCGCGGAGGACGACCCGCTCTCGCTCGGCTGACGAGCAGTTCGCCCCTCTCACGACGGTCCGGCGCGATCCTTGCCATAATCCGCCGGACAGCATGCCTGTCTCCCCCTCCGCCACTCCGCAGCTCGGGGTCCAGATGACAGCCGCTCCTCGATCGTGATGCACGGCGACACACCCGGCGCGGCACGCGCCGATTCGCTCGGCACGACCGCCGGGACCGGGGCGACCGCCGAGACCGGCACGGTCGCCGGAGAGGCATCGCCGGCCGGCCAGGCACCCGGGCACGCGCTCGGCAGGCGCAACGAGCGGCTGCTCATGACGCTCGTGGTGATCTACAGCGCAGTGGTCGTGCTCCTCATGTTCCTGCGCGGCATCGAGATCACTCCGGACGTGATGGCCGTGGCCTTCGGGCTCGGCGCGGTCATCCTGGGCCGGGGCCGGCTCTTCCTGCGGGACTGGCTGCCGTTCGTCGCGCTGTTCCTCGCCTACGAGCTGATGCGCGGGCTGGCCGACAACGTCGGGCTGCCGGTCCACATCACCGACATGGTGACGGCCGAGCGGCTGGTGGCCTTCGGGCACATCCCGTCACAGCTCCTGCAGGACGCGTTCCATCCCGCGACCGGGGTGGACATCGTGGCGGAGATCGCCACGGTCGTCTACATGCTGCACTTCGCGCTGCCGCTGGTGACCGGCTTCATCCTGTGGGTGTGGCGCCGCGCGCATTACTACGACTTCGTGGCGGCACTGATCCTGCTCAGCCTCTGGGGCTTCGTGACCTTCGTGCTGATCCCCACGGCCCCGCCGTGGTACGCGGCGCAGGTGGGCGCCCTCAACGGCCCGAACGGTCACGCGGCCATCTCGTACCTGAAGCCGGGCGCCTTCGACACCCTCGCCAACTTCTTCGGGTTCAAGGCCGACTACATCTACACGTACGCCTTCTACGACGTGAACCCGAACGGGTTCGCGGCGTGGCCGTCGCTGCACGTGGCGTATCCGTTCCTCTCGTTCCTGGTCCTGCGGCGGGCGTTCGGCAGGATCGGCTGGATCGGGTTCGCCTACACCCTGCTGGTCGCCTTCTCGGTCATGTACACCGGTGATCACTGGCTGATCGACTGCATCGGTGGCGTTGCCTACGCCTACGTCTCGTACTACGTGATCGTTCGGGCGCCGGCCGTGCAGCGGCGCCTGGCGCGCCTGCGGGACGACACGCTGGGCGTGGGCAGCATGGGCGGCGTCCGGGAATGGGTCACCACCTTCCCGTCCACCGTCTCGTGGCGGCGCCTCGTGATCGGGGCCGTCATCGCGGCGGTGGGCGTGGACGGCGTGCAGACGATGGAGCGTGCCAGGGACACGGCAACGTGGCTGTATCTCGTGCCGTGGGCCGTGCTCGTGGTGGGCGTGTGGCTCGTCGCCGTCGCGGTCGTCAGGCGGGGGAGGGCCGCGCCGTGATCGCGCCCGGGCGCTACGAGGGGGCACGCGTCCGGGCGGCGGGCGAGCGCGCGCGGCAGGGACTCCCGGCGCTGGCGGAGGCCTCGCTGGCGGTGATCGGTGGGTCGGGGCTCTACGAGATCGAGGGCCTGACCGACGTGGTCGAGGTGCGTCCCCAGACGCCCTACGGGGCGCCGTCCGACGCGCTGGTGGTGGGGTCGCTCGGTCCGACCCGCGTCGCGTTCCTGCCCCGGCACGGGCGCGGCCACCGGCTCACCCCGTCGGAGGTGCCCTACCGGGCCAACATCTACGCGCTCAAGCTGCTCGGCGTGGGATCCGTGGTGGCCGTCTCCGCGTGCGGCTCCATGCGGGACGAGATCCGGCCGCGCGACGTGGTGGTGCCGGACCAGTTCATCGACCGGACGAAGGACCGCCCCGCCACGCTCTACGGCGGCGGGGTGGTGGTGCACGTCGCGTTCGCGGACCCGTTCTGCCCGGTGCTTTCCGCGCGCCTCGCCGACGAGGCCGGGGCGGTGTTCGGGGACGCGGATGCGGCCGTTGCCGGGACCGCGGCGGCACGCCGGGTCCACCGGGGCGGCACATACGTCGCGATGGAGGGGCCCCAGTTCTCGACCCGGGCCGAGTCGCACCTGTACCGCAGCTGGGGCGCCAGCGTGATCGGCATGACGGGGCTGCCGGAGGCCAAGCTCGCCCGCGAGGCCGAGCTGTGCTATGCGATGCTCGCGTATGCCACCGACTACGACTGCTGGCACGAGGGCGAGGAGGCGGTGACCGTCGCCCAGGTCGTGGCGAACCTGGGGGCCAACGTCGCGTCGGCCAGGGCCATCCTGCGCCGGATCGCGACCACTGGAGCACCCGGGCGCGACCAGTGCGCCTGCGCGTCGGCCCTGTCGGGTGCGATCCAGACCGATCCCGCGGCGGTCGACCGGGAGCGGGTGCGCCAGCTCGCGCTTCTGCTCGGCGGAGAGCTGCCGGCGGGCTGATGCGCCGGCGGGGACTCGATCGGGGGGCCGGTTCATGAGCGAGGCGCCCGCGCCGCGCGGGCCATCCCCTGGCGCGGCATCCCCCTCGCCGCTGATCTCTCCGGAGGCGCTGCTGGCCCGCCTGGGCGATCCCGACCTGCGGATCGTCGACGCGCGCTGGTACCTGGGCCGGCCCGGTGCGGGCCGTGCAGCGTACGACGCGGGGCACCTGCCGGGAGCCATTCACCTGGACCTCGACGAGGACCTCAGCGCGCGGCAGGGACCCGGGCGCCACCCCCTGCCGGAACCCGCCGAGTTCGCCCGACGCATGGGCGACGCGGGGATCGGCTCGCGGCAGACGGTGGTCGGGTACGACGATCAGGGCGGCTGGGTGGCCGCCCGGCTCTGGTGGATGCTGGAGCGCCTCGGCCACCGGCACGTGTTCGTGCTCGACGGTGGCCTGCGCGGGTGGACCGACGCGGGAGGGACGCTCTCCACGGGGATCCCGGCCTGGCCCTCCTCCCGCCTCGAGGTCGACGGCGGATGGACCGGCACGATCGACCGGGACGCGCTGCGGCAGCGGCTCGGCCGGCTGGTGGTGCTGGACGCGCGGGCGCCGGCGCGGTACCGCGGCGAGGTGGAGCCGATCGACCCGGCGGCGGGCCACATCCCCACCGCGACCAGCGCGCCGTTCGAGGCGAACCTCGGTCCCGACGGCCGGTTCCTGCCGCCCGACGCGCTCGCCCGGCGCTTCCACGAACTCGGTGCGGACGGCGAGCGGCCGGTGGTGACGTACTGCGGCAGCGGCACGTCCGCCCTCCACCACGCGCTGGCCATGCGGCTGGCCGGCCTGCCCGATCCGATCCTGTACGTGGGGTCGTGGAGTGACTGGAGCCGGGCGGGATACCCGGTTGCGACGGGGCCCGAGCCGGGACCGCCGGCGTGACGGGCCACGGGCACCGCGTTCGACGGGGCGGGGACGGGCCGGTGGCCGGGCTGCCGGCCCTGCTGGTGGTCGCGGGGCTCCTGGTCGGGGCCTGTGGCGGCTCGCCGGCTCCGAGCGCCGGTCAGCCGCTCACCGGAGTCGCCGCCACGGTCCCCCTGCCGGCCACCCCCGTGGTCACGTCGTCTGTCAGGCCCGCCTCCTCGCCCGCGCCGTCCTCCGCCGCGCCGACCGGCCCCCTGCCGACCGCATCGGGCGCCCAGTCTGCGTCGTCGCCGTCCGGTGCTGCGGGAACGGCGGCCTGGCCCGTCTACCACCGCGACGCGGCGCGGACCGGCCTGGACCCGGCGTTTCCCGCGCTGCGGGGCACGCTGGCGGTGGCCTGGTCCCGGCCTCTCGACGGTCCCGTCTACGCGGAGCCCCTGGTCGTGTCGGGGGCGGTCATCGCCGCCACCGAGAACGACACCGTCTATGCGCTGGATCCGGCGAGCGGGAGGGTGCTCTGGACGCGCCACCTGGGGACCCCGGTGCGCCTCTCGTCGCTGCCCTGCGGCAACATCGACCCGCTCGGCATCACCGGGACTCCCGCGTTCGATCCGCTGACCGGCTCGCTCTTCGCGGTTGCCGAGGTGCAGGGCCCGCGCCATGTCCTCTTCGCCCTGGACCCGTCGAACGGGCTCGTGCGGTGGTCGCGCGGGATCGACCTGCCCGGTGACGATCCGGCTACCCACCAGCAGCGGCCGGCCCTGGCGGTGGCGAACGGGTACGTCTACCTCGGGCTGGGCGGGCTGGCCGGCGATTGCGGCCAGTACCGCGGCGAGGTGGTGGGCGTCCCGACCAGCGGGCACGGCGCCACGATCGCGTACCGGGTGCCGGTCGCCCGGGAAGGTGCGGTCTGGGCTACCCCGGGCCCCGCCATCGACGCCTCCGGGAACCTCTACGTGTCGGTCGGCAACGGCAGCTCCACCACCACCTACGAC
>JAJYEB010000049.1 GCA_021790375.1 Chloroflexota bacterium
GCGGTCGGGTAGCTGAAGTCGACGTGGTCGAACTCGACCGTCGCGGGTCCGCGCGGGATCTCGACCGGGTCCGGACGCTCGGCCACGAGCGGGCGCAGGTCCAGCACCTCGAAGATCCGGTCGAACGAGACCAGCGCGGTCATCACGTTGACCTGCACGTTCGAGAGCGCGGTGAGGGGGCCGTACAGCCGGTTCAGGTACGCGGTCAGCGCGACCACGGTGCCGACCTGGAGCGCCCCGCCGGTCGCCAGCAGGCCGCCCCACCCGTAGACCAGCGCGGTGGCGAGCGAGGCGGTGAGCAGCAGCGACGCCATGAAGACGGTCGTGTACATCGCCTGGGTCACGCCGATGTCGCGGACCCGTCCGGCCTTCTCCTCGAAGTTGTGGATCTCGCGCAGCGGCTGGCCGAAGAGCCGCACGAGCAGCGCGCCGGCGACGTTGAAGCGCTCGGTCATCATCGACGTCATGCGCGCGTTGAGGTTGTAGCTCTCCCGCGTGATCGCCTGGATGCGGCGACCCACCCAGCGCGCCGGCAGGACGAAGATCGGGAAGAGCGCGAGTGCCAGCAGCGTGATCTGCCAGCTCAGCACGAACATCGCGATCAGGGTGACCGCGACCCCGATCACGTTCCCCACCACCGACGAGAGGGTGTTGGTGAAGGCGCTCTGGGCGTCCAGGACGTCGTTGTTGAGCCGGCTGACGAGCGCGCCGGTCTGTGTCCGGGTGAAGAACGCGACGGGCATCTCCTGGAAGTGGGCGAAGACCTTTGTCCGCATGTCGAAGATCAGCCCCTCGCCCACGCGCGCCGAGATCCAGCGCTCCGCCAGCGACAGCCCCGCGTCGAGGACGGCCAGGCCGGCCAGCAGGATCGCCAGCTCGACCACGACGCCGGAGCGTTTCGGGAGGATCCCGTCGTCGATGATCGCCCGGTAGATGAGCGGGTTGGCCGCGCCGATCGCGGCGTCGACCACGATCAGCACAAGGAAGACGCCCAGCATGCGCCGGTAGGGGGCGGCGAACTGGAAGATCCGGCCGATCAGCCCCTCCGACAGCTGCTGCGAGCGCACGCTGTCGTCGCGGCGGAACGAGCGCATGAGGTGCCAGCCGCCGCCGGCCATCGGCCCCATCATCCGAGCGTGCCCCGCACTGCGGTCCGGGCCGGGTCGCGCGGTGTCACCCCCCGGGCGTCCGGGGCGGGGCGCGGCGGAGCCACGGACCCGTCGCGCCGGGACCGGCATGGGTGGCGGGTGGCCGCTGGACGCATCACGGAATCCTGCCCCATCCTGCCATGGTCGTCAGGGGCGGCTTCCCCGGCCCTCGTCGAGGGCGGGCAGCAGGTCCGTCAGCTCGGGGGCCGCTTCGCCGGCGGCGACCCGGCCGCCGGCCGGTGCCCGGTGGTCCTCGTGCACGTAGCGGCCGCCGCGCATCCAGGAGGCCCAGGCCGCCACCACCGCCATCAGCGCCGCCGCGATGAAGACGATCGCGAGGCCATGCTGCAGTGGCGCCGAGATCAGGCCGGGGAAGAACTCCTTGCCGGTGAGGATCTGGGCCTGGGCGGCGGGCAGCGCGTGGAGGACCGACGCGGGCAGCAGCGTGGCCATGGGGTTGTAGCCGAGCAGCGCGGCGAAGAGGCTCGCCACCGGCGGCAGGTGCGAGATCTGCGCCGCGACGGCGGCCGGAACGTCGTGCGCCACGAGTCCCCTGTACAGCGTGCCCGGAAGCGACGCCGCCAGGCCCGCGATCATCAGCGAGAAGAACACCCCGATGGACACCACCATCCCGGTGTTCTGGAAGGTGGTCCGCATGCCCGCCGCCGCGCCCCGCTGGCGGGCGGGCACGCTGTTCATGATCCCCGCCATGTTGGGCGACATGAACAGGCCCGCGCCGGCCCCGCTCACCAGCAGCAGCCCGGCGAACTCCCAGTACGGGAAGTTGACCGGAAGCAGCACCAGGCCAAGGAAGGACGCGGCGGCCACCAGCATGCCCCCGGTGGCGAACGGCCGTGCGCCGAAGCGGTCCGTGAGGTAGCCCGAGATCGGACCGAACAGCAGCGAGCCCAGGGTCAGCGGCAGCATGTAGATGCCCGCCCACAGTGGGGTGTCCGCGAACGAGTAGCCGTGCAGCGGCAGCCAGATGCCCTGCAGCCAGATCACCAGCATGAAGGAGAGCCCGCCCCGTCCCAGCGACGCCAGGAACCCGGCGAGGTTGCCGGCGGCGAACGCGCGGATGCGGAACAGGTCGAGGTCGAACAGGGGCTGCTCGGCCCGCTGCTCGACCCACAGGAACAGGGCCAGCAGCACGAGGCCACCGCCGATCATCGCAAGCACGAAGGGGTTCGTCCAGCCCATGGTCTGGCCGCCGTAGGGCTGGATCCCGTAGGTGATGCCGATGAGGAGCGCCGTGAGGCCGACCGCGAACGTCAGGTTGCCCGGCCAGTCGATCTTCGCGTGGGTGACGGTGCCGAGCTCCTCCAGGCGCAGGTACGCCCAGATCGTGCCGGCCAGCCCCACCGGGACGCTGACGAAGAAGACCAGCCGCCAGTTGATCGCGGCCAGGATGCCGCCCACGACGAGCCCGATGAACTGGCCGGCCAGGAACGAGATCCCGTTGATCCCGAAGGCCAGGCCCCGCTGCCCGGGCGGGAACGCGTCGGTCAGGATGGCCTGTGCGTTCGCGAAGAGGAACGCGCCGCCGATCGCCTGGACGAAGCGCATGCCGATGATCCAGATCGCGCCGGCCGGCCC
Source organism: Chloroflexota bacterium (assembly GCA_021790375.1). Taxonomy (GTDB): domain Bacteria; phylum Chloroflexota; class Limnocylindria; order Limnocylindrales; family CSP1-4; genus JAJYNJ01. The sequence goes on from JAJYEB010000049.1 coordinate 2,745, forward strand.
CGTGAAGGGCGTGGCCGCCAGGAGCAGCGACCCGGCGGTGAAGATGACGAAGCCCGCGTTGTACATGCGGACCCGCCCGAACATGTCGCCCAGGCGCCCGAACGCGACCACCAGCACGGCCGTCACGAGCAGGTAGCCCATCATGATCCACAGCAGGTAGCTGGTGCTGCCCGGGTCGAGCGGGTTGACCTTGATGCCACTGAAGATCGCGGGCAGGGAGATGATGACGATCGAGCCGTCGATCGCCGACATCAGCACCCCGAGGGTCGTGTTCGAGAGCGCGACCCACCGGTAGTTGGGGTCCTCGCGGCGGGACCGGCCTGCGCGTGCGATCACATCGCCAGGCGCGGGTAGAGCCGCGCCGCAATGGCCAGGAGCACGACCAGCGCGAACACCAGCACCCCGAAATCGAGCGCGATCGGGAAGGTGGCGGTGCCGCCGGAGACCATCAGGCTCCGCAGCGCGTCCACCTGGTAGGTCAGCGGGTTCACCTTCGCGAGGGCCTGGAGCCAGCCCGGCATCAGCGCGATCGGGTACACCGCGCTGCTCGCGAAGAAGAGCGGCATGGTCAGGACCTGCCCGATCCCCATGAAGCGCTCCCGCGTCCGCACCAGGCAGGCGATCACCAGCGAGAACGTCGCGAACCCGGCGGCCCCCAGCACCACCACCACCGCGACGGCGACCAGCTGGGTGATCCCGAGCTGCAGGTGGACGCCGATGAGGGCGGCCACCACGTAGACCACCGCTGCCTGGACCAGGGCGCGCAGGCCGCCGGCCAGCGCCTTGCCGGTCACGAGCGAGATGCGCGACGCCGGGCTCACCAGGTACTTGTGCAACACGCCCAAATCGCGCTCCCAGATCACGGCGATCCCGAAGAAGATCGCCGAGAACAGGGCGCTCTGGGCCAGCACCCCCGGGGCCAGGAAATCGATGTAGCCGAGCTGCCCGGTGGGGATCGCGCGCGCTCGCGCCAGGACCTGGCCGAACACGAGCAGCCACAGGATCGGCTGGACCGCGCGGGTCAGCAGCTCCGTGGGGTCGTGGGCGAGCTTCTGCAGCTCCGCCTCCGCGACGGTCCAGGCGTCCAGGACGAACCGGACGGCCGCGGGGGGCTCAGCCCAGGCGGCGGGCCGTGCGGCGCGTTCGAGCGACGTCACGATACGTTCCTCCTTCGTCCAGGTCGCTTCCGGTGTAGTGGGTGAACACGTCGTCGAGCGTCGCGGCCGGTCCCACCTCCGCCGCCAGCGACTCCGGCGTGCCGAGGGCGACGAGCTTGCCGAGATGCATGATCCCGACCCGCTCGCACAGCTCGGCCGCCTCGTCCATGTAGTGCGTGGTGAGCAGGATGGTGGTGCCCTCGCGGTCGCGCAGCCGGCGCACGTGCTCCCAGACCGCGCGGCGGGCGACCGGGTCGAGCCCCACGGTCGGCTCGTCGAGGAACAGGATCTCGGGCCGGTGGAGCATGGCCTGGGCGATCTCCAGCCGCCGGATCATGCCGCCCGAGAAGGTACGCACCAGGTTGTCTCCCACGTCCGCCAGCCCCATGAACTCGAGCGCCTCGGAGATGCGTGTCCGGCGGTCGGCGGACGGGATGTGATAGAGCCGGCCGGAGATGTCCAGGTTCTCCCTGGCGCTGAGGGCGCCATCGGACGACAGGAGCTGGGGCACGTACCCGATGGAACGGCGCACCAGCCGCTGGTCCGCGATCACGTCATACCCGGACACCGTGGCGGAGCCCGAGGTGGGTGGGAGCAGCGTGATGAGCATCTTGATGGTGGTGGTCTTGCCGGCCCCGTTGGGTCCCAGCAGCCCGAACACCTCCCCGGGCCTCACGGCCAGGGAGAGGGCGTCGACCGCGGTGACCCTGCCGAAGCGGCGGGTGAGTTCCCGGGTTTCGATTGCCTGCGGCATCGCGTCCTCGCGCGAAGAGACACAGTTAGGATGCCTAACAGTCTATCATCCGGGCATGCAGACGTCCGTGACGCCGTCCGGGTTCGAAACCGCCGACCCGGCGACGGCACCCGACGAGCCGGAGCAGGCGGGAGACGCCGGGGGACGGCCCCGCCCGGACGCCGCCGCGCCTCCAGGTGCCGACGCAGCTGCCGTGCCGCCGGGGGGTGCGGACGCCGCCGCCGCGGCGATCCTCGAGAACGTGCCGTTGATCATGCGATCGATCCGGGGCCGCATGCGCGAGGGAAGGCCGGCGGGCATGTCCGTCGCGCAGTTCCGGACGCTCCTCTACCTTCGACGGCATCCCGGCAGCGGATTGTCCGAGATCGCGGATCACCTCGGGACCTCCGTGCCCGCCGCCTCCGAGCTGGTGAGCCGGCTGGTCCGCCAGGACCTGGTGGTGCGGGAGACCGATCCGGTCGAACGCCGCAGGATCCGGCTCACCCTGAGCGCGACCGGGACGAGCGAGCTCGACCAGGCGCAGTGGGCCGCCATGGCCTGGCTGCGGATGCTGGTGCAGGACCTCGACCCGGAGCGGCAGCGCGCGATCGCGGATGCGCTGGCCGATCTCCGCCGCCTGATCCTGGCCGCGGACGCGCCGGCGGAGGATGAGATCGCGGCTCGAGCCGACATCCCCGGCTGAGACGACAGCCCAGGTGGAGGCGGCCACCCCGGCTGAGCCCGCGGCGCGGACGGGCGCGCGGCGATCTGACCATCGGACGCCCACGAGGGGCCGCCCGGACCTTCAGCGGGCGGCGGCCGCGGACGAGCATCATCGCGGGCACGGGCGTGTCGGTCCGCGCGGCTGCCCGCCACGTGCTCGGGGCAGGGGCCCGCGTCACGGGAGGGGACGGTGCCATCCGAAGCGTTCGACACGCCGGCCGCGCCGGCCATGGATCCGGCGGCAAGCACCGCCCTTCTCCGGCTGGCCCGTGACGCGGTGGAGGCGGCGGTCCGCCGCGAGCCGCCGCCGGTCGTCGATCCGGCCACGCTGCCCCCGTTGCTCCTGGCCCCGGCGGCCGCCTTCGTCACGCTCCACGAGACCGGCGAGCTGCGCGGCTGCATGGGCACCCTGGAGTTCGACCGTCCCCTCTGGAGGAACGTGCTGACCGCCGGCGCGATCGTGCCGCTCGAGGATCCGCGCTTCATGCCCGTCTCCGACGCGGAGCTGCCGGCGATCCGCATCGAGGTATCCGTCCTGGCGCCTCCGGTCGAGCTGCCGGGCCCAGAGGCCTTCGACGCGGGGTCGCAGGGGATCATCGTCGAGCGATCGGGCCGGCGCGCCCTGCTGCTCCCGCAGGTCGCCGAGGAGTACGGGTGGGACGAGGCGACCACCCTCGACGCGGTCTGCCGGAAGGCCGGGCTCCCGGGCGATGCGTGGCGCCGGACCGGCACGCGCCTCTTCGGGTTCCGGGCCGTGCACGCCGCGGAGCCCGGGTTCGCCGGCTGACGGCGGCGCAGCATCGTCGGCAGCGCAGCAGGGACGCCCGCGTATATTTCGAAAGCGGGACCGGATATCGGTGGGTCGGCCACAGCAGGATGACGGCCGGGACCGATGGCCCGGAGGGAGACGCGCACGCTGCAGGGCGAGCAGCTGCACTCGGTCGAGCGACAGGCCGGCGAGGAAGCGGCCGGGCTGCGGTGGCTGTCCGTGCTCACCGCCTACTACTTCGGCCTGTCGGTCACCTGGGGCTCGCTGACGACCATCGTCCTTCCCAGGCTGGTCGAGCAGCTCGTGCCGGCCGCGATCAAGACCTCGGCGCTCTCGCTGATCGCCGGCCTCCAGGCGATCGTGGCGATCGTCGTCCAGCCCATCTCCGGCTCTGCCAGCGACCGGCTGGTCACGCCCTGGGGCCGTCGCCGCCCGCTCATGGTGATCGGCGTGGCCGCGCAGCTCGTCCTGCTCATCGTGCTCGCCCTGTCCGGCTCGTACTGGGCGATCCTCGTGGTGATGCTGTGCATCGAGGTCGCGTCGAACACGGCCCAGGGCCCCTACCAGGGGCTGCTGCCGGACCTCGTTCCCCGCGGGCGCCGGGGGCTCGCCTCCGGTTTCCTGGGGGGCGCGCAGATGGCCGGCCAGGTCGTGGGCGTGGCCGTGGCCGGTGTCCTCGTGGTGGCCGGCCACGTGGCGCTGGCGGTCGCCTTCACCGCGGCCAGCCTCGGGATCGGCACCCTGATCACGGTCGCAGGGGTCGAGGAACGGGACGGCCGATCCGGCGAGCCGCACCGGCCCCGCCTGCGCTGGCACGCGACCGGGATGGGAAGGTTCCTGGAGCCGTCCCGGTGGCGCAGGGCCGTGCGGACCATGGTGCTCGAGGTGTGGGGCGGGGACGTCCTCGAGCAGCGCGACTACCTCTGGCTGCTCGGCTCGAGACTCGCGATCCTGATGGCGACCGGCACGCTGCAGCCGTTCGTCTACTACTACCTCGAGGACTCGATCGGGCTCGGCAGCCAGGCGGGCACCCTCGTCGCGCCGCTGGCGGGGGCCGTGGTGCTGGTGGCCCTGGTCGCGGCCATTCCCGGCGGCGCCATGACCGCGCGGTGGGGGCGCGTCCGCACCGTGGCCCTGAGCTCCGTCTCCGGCGCGGTGGGGGCCGTGGCGTTCGCCGTCGCGCCCTCGTACCTCTCGCTGTTCGCGATCGCCATCCCCTTCGGGCTGGCGATGGGCATCTTCCTCTCCGCGGACTGGGCCCTGCTCACCGACGTCGCGCCACCCGGCGAGGCCGGGCGCTACCTGGGCCTGTCCAACACGGTGACGGCCGCGTCGGCCGTGCTGGCCGTGGCGATCGGCGGTCCGGTCGCGGACCTCATCAACGGCATGCAGTTCGGTGCCGGGTATCGCGCCGTCTTCCTCCTCGCCGCGGTCGAGTTCGCGATCGGAGCCTGGGCCGTCACGCACGTCCACGAGCCGGCGGCACTGCCGGAGGCGCGGTAGCGATGCCCGCCGATGCCGACCGTGCGGCGCCGCCCGGGATCCTCGACCCGATCCTCGCGGCCTGGGAGGGGTTCGACCGGCGGCGGCGCAGGATACGGCCGATGCGGCGCGAGGGGATCCTGGGGCTCGAGATGGCCAGGCACCGCGGCCGCGCGGTCGCGCTCGGCGACGGCACCATCATTCGCCGGGGCGACCTGGTCGGCGAGGTGCACCTGCTGAACCCGCGGGTCCGCGAGCTCGAGACCCGGGCCGGCCTCGCGGCCGCGTATCGCGAGGCGCGGGCCGACCTGCGCGCGCTGGCGGCGTGGTCGGAGGACCGCGTCCCCGAGCGGCGGCCGGTGGCGCTGCACGGGGTCGGGATCATGGCGCGGCTGGCGTCGCGCGCGGGCTGGGAGCTGAAGCCTCGCGCGAGGACCCCCTGGCGCCGCGTGCAGGACTGGTATTTCCGGTGGCTGCTGGTTCACTGGTCGCCGGCGGGGCGCGACCGGCTGCGGCACGGCCGTGGCCCGCTGAGCTCGGTCGACGCGTGGCTGTCCGGCCGCGCCCTGCAGGCACGCTACGGTCAGGCCCCCGGCTCGACCTCGGGCAGCAACCCGGTGTAACGGACCCCCCGGCGCGGCTCGACCATCCACTCCGCCACGGTGTCACGCCAGGCCAGGTAGTGCGGCGTCTCGCGGTGCGCCTGCGCGGCGGCGGCATCCACGTACGCCTCGTAGAACACGAAGCGCGCGGGGTCGTCGGCCGACTGCAGGATGTCGAACCGGAGGTTGCCGGGCTCCCGGATCGATCCCTCGTGGTTGGCCCGGGTCACGGCGATGAACTCATCCACGTGATCGAACAGCACGTGGATATGAACGATCGTGACGTGCATGTGGAGCCTCTCGGTACGGATGACTGCGACGGGCCGACGCTGACGGGCCGGGGGCGGGCCGGCAGGCCAGGGCAGACGCCGACGGGCCGGTGGCGGGCCGGCGGGCTCGCCGCCGGCGCGCTACGCCTGCGGCAGCGGACGCTCCTCCAGCGGCACGTCCCAGTGCGCCTCGAGCAGCTCGAAGCGCCGCCGCTCCTCGGACCGGAACGTCTCCTGGTCCGGGTACAGCCGCAGGGCGAGCTCCGGTTCCGAGTGCTCCTCCATCGCGGCCCAGTCGCGCCAGGTGATCGTCACCAGGACGTCCCAGTCGGCGCGACCGTCGCCGTGGAAGCGCGGCTGGTAGAGGCGCACGTCCAGGATGCGGCCGCCGCGTTGCTGCTCGCGCAGGATCGGCCAGTGGTTGCGCAGGAACAGCTCGATCCATTCGTCGTGACAGCCCCAGCGCACCCGGTAGTAGTAGGCCGCCGTCACCGGTTTCCCCGCCATGCGGTCCCTCCATCTCGCTTCGACGTCGCGGCCGCACCGTACCACGGCGCGAGGTCAGCCCTCCCGGCTCACCTGGTCCACCAGCCGCTGCAGCGCCGGACGCAGCGAGGGCAGCGACGCGGGCGCGTGCCGGAGCGACACCAGCAGCGTCAGGCGCGGCTGGGCGCCGCGCAGCTCCAGCAGGACCACGTCCCCGACCTGCGCGGCCGAGGCGGCAAGCCGGCTCATGGTGGTCGTCCCCTCGGCGTCGTAGGCCACCACGGCCAGTCCTGCCGCCCCGGCATCGCCCCGCGTCCCGCCGGCCGCCACCGCGGCGCTCAGCCCCGCTCGCCCTGTGCGATGCCTCGGGTCGGCCAGCAGGCCGACGCCGACCGGCGGTCTGTCGAGCTCGGCCTTGATGTCGAGCAGGTCCCCGCGTCCCTGCAGTGCCCAGAGCACCCACACCAGCAGCGCCTCGCGGGGAGCCATGAGCACCGTCGCGATGACCCGCCCGGTCCCTCGCACGGGCCGCTCCCCCTCGATGCGGATGACGCTGCGGCCGAGCCGGCGGACCCTGGCGGGACCGTCGGGGCCGGCCAGCGCCTCGCGGAGCCCGGCGGCGAGCATCTGCGCGCGGCGTGCGTTGAGCACTCCGCCGACCGCGTACCCGCCGACCAGCAGTACCGCCAGGATGACGACGACCAGCGTGGCGCTATCCACTCGTGACCGCCCCCTCCGTGTTTGTAATGCGCCTGTTATTGCTCTTGCCTGCCGGCACG
>JAJYEB010000050.1 GCA_021790375.1 Chloroflexota bacterium
CCGGGCCGGAGCACACGGTGGAGCTCCACGAGGCCCGCCGCCGGATCGGCCCAGTGGTGCATCGAGAAGGTGCTGACCACCGCGTCGAAGGTCCCGGATGCGAACGGGAGCGCCGCGACATCTCCCACCACGACCGCCGGGCGTGCCGGATCACCGGGCGCGAACGCACGGTCGGCGTTGGCTGTCGCGCGCGCTACCATCGCCGGGTCCAGGTCGGACGCGGTGACCCGCAGGCCGTGGTCCCGGGCCATGCGGATCGCCAGGTGCCCTGGCCCGCACCCGACCTCCAGGACCGCGGCCCCCGGCGGCGTGACGGCCGCCACCTCGCCCGCGATGTGCCGGAAGATCGGCCCGAAGAACAGCCGCGAGCCCAGGTCGTAGCCCGCGGGATCGTCGATCAGGCGGCCCGCGGGATCGGCGGGGGCGGATGCCCGGTCACGCCGCCGTCTCAGGCGCGCGGCCGCGACCCCGACACCCGCCGCGAGCGCCGCGAGCATGGCGGTGGTCCGGCGTCTCGACATGGGCGTCTCCCCTTGCTGGTGGTGGTAAGGCTACTCCGGCTCCCCGGTGAGACCGCACTCGGGCCAACCGGGCCCCGCTACACTCGGGCGGCCATGCGCGACGTCACCCTCGTCGTGTTCCACCGTCCGCCACGCGCAGACGACCCCCCACTGACCGCCCTGCTCGCCGCCGCCCGCCAGGCGCTCCTCGAGCACCAGGTGGCGCTCTTCCGTGACGTGGGGGCCGGCCGGGTCGTGCTGGCCGCGGCGCGGGGCGTGGATGCGTCGCGTTCCCTGCCCCCGCTGCTCGCCGCGCCCGGCGGATCGTTCGGGGAGGCACTGGCCGGCCTGGTCCGCGACGCGCGGATCGAGGCATGCGTGGTGCTCGGCAGCGGCGCGGTCCCGCGGCTCCGGCCCGAGGATGCGCGCCGGCTCGTGGAGGTGGCCGGCGGAGCAGGCCACGCTGCGCTCACCAACAACCGGTACTCGTCCGATGTCTGCGCCGTGGCAGATGCGGCCACGCTTCGCGCTCTGCCGCCGCTCCCATCGGACAACGCGCTCCCGCGCTGGCTCGAGGAGGTCGCGGGGTACGCGGTCGCCGACCTCCCCGGCCGTGACCGGCTGGCGCTCGACCTCGACGGGCCGCTGGACCTCGCGCTGCTGGCGCTCGCCGGTGACGCCCCTGCCGCCCCCTCCCGCGTCGCGGCCCAGTACGGGCTCTCGGTGCCGCGACTCGACGAGATCCGGGCCGTCGGATCCGACCCGCGCCGTGAGCTGCTGGTGTTCGGGCGCAGTTCGTCCCGGACGCTCGCCTGGCTCGAGCGGCACGTCCGCTGCCGCGTGCGCTTCCTGGCCGAGGAGCGCGGCATGCGCGCCTCGTCGCCGCTGGCGATGGGAGGGCCCGCCGGCGATGCCGGGCGGCAGGCGGCCCACGGCAGCACACGCCCGCCGGGACCCACCCCCGGCCCCGTCCGGCCGGTCCGGGCCACCATCGGACGCCTGCTCGCCGCGCGCGGCCCCGATGCGCTGCCCTCCATCGTGGCGGAGCTCGCCGACGCCGCCATCCTCGACAGCCGGGTGCTGCTCGCGGACCGTCTCGGCCCGGACGAGGACGCCTGGCCCGCCGACGAGGACCGCTTCGCCTCCGACCTGCTCCGACCCGCCGGCATCGCGGATCCCTGGCTGCGCGATCTGACGGCCGCGGCGGCCGGCTCGCCCGTGCCGATCCTGCTTGGCGGTCACACGCTCGTGGGCCCCGGGGTGCCGCTGCTCCTGCGCGCCATCCGGTGAGAACCGCGTGGCGGGCCCCGCCCGATCGGCGGGCGTCCGGGCGCGCATCGCGCACGTCGGGCGCACGGTCGCTGTGCGATAGAATGCCCCCACCAACAGGCGCGTCCCGAGCATTATCCGCGGCGCCTGATCTTCGTGATGGGGAAACGTGACCGGACTCTGGTACGTCCTCGGGTTCCTGATCGCCGGCGTCTCGTTCGTCTTCCTGACGATCGGGCTGGCCTGGCTGATCAGCCACCGGAACCGAGGCGACCGCCACAAGGGGCTACCGTACGAGTCGGGCATCGACACGTTCGGCGACACCTGGGGGCGCTTCGGCCTCTCGTTCTACATCTACGCGCTGCTGTTCGTGGCTTTCGACATCGAGGTCGTGTTCGTCTATCTCTGGGCGATCGTCTTCCGCGACGTGCTGGTGGGCGGCCTCGTCAGCATGGCGGTCTTCGTCGGGATCCTGATGCTCGGGCTGGCCTACGCGTGGCGAAAGGGCGTCCTCCGGTGGCGCTGAACCCGGAGGATCGCGGGCGACCGGGCGTGGCGCCCGGGACCCCGGACCCCGCAGGCAGCGGGTCGCTGGCGGTTCCGTCGGGGGGCGAGCTGGCCGAGCCCATCGTCGTCCCCAACGAGTTCTGGTCGTCGTCGAACCCGGCCGCCTACGGAGGCGGCCAGCCGCCCGTCATCACGCACCTTCACCAGGTCGAGGCCGCGGTGGACCCGGGCGACAACGCGCGCTGGGGCGCGCTGGAGGTCATCCCGGCGAAGGCCGACTACCTGCTGGACCTGCTCCGCATGAACAGCCTCTGGCCGCTGCTGTCCGGCCTGTCGTGCTGCGCGATCGAGATGATGTCGACCGCGACCAGCCGCAACGACGTCGACCGCTTCAGCATGTTCCCGTTCCGGGCGAGCCCCCGCCAGGCGGACGTGCTGATCGTGGCCGGCACCCTCACCACCAAGATGGCCGGCCCGCTGCTGCGCCTGTGGGAGCAGATGCCCGAGCCCAAGTGGTGCGTCGCCATGGGCGACTGCACCTGCTCAGGCGGCCGCTTCAAGCGCTCCTACTCGGTCGTCCAGGGGATCGACCGGATCATGCCGGTCGACGTGTACGTGCCAGGCTGCCCGCCGCGCCCCGAGGGGCTCATCTACGGCATGATGAAGCTCCAGCAGCTGATCACGCAGCGGCGCGGACGCTGGGCCGAGCGCGCCGTGGGACCGAACGTGCCGGTCGAGCGCTGACGGGAGGAGTCGCCACGGACACCGCGCTCAAGCGCCGCCTGGAGGCACGGCTGGGTCCGGTCCTGATCGGCCCGGTGCGGCAGCGTCACGACCAGACCGAGATCCGGATCGCCGCCGGCTCGACGGTCGACGTGCTGCGGACGCTCCACGACGACCCGGCCTTCCGGTTCGAGGTGCTCGCCGACGTTGCGGGCGTCGACACCGGGGATTCGATGCAGGTCGTGTACCACCTGTGGTCGGAGACCACGCCGGACTGGCTCCGGGTGATCGTGGTCGACCTCGCGCGCGACGACCCGCGAGTCCCCTCGGCCACGTTCCTCTGGAAGGGCGCCGAGTGGATGGAGCGCGAGGCGTACGACATGTTCGGCATCGTCTTCGAGGGGAACCGGGACCTCCGCCGGATCTACATGCCCCCCGACTACACGAGCTTCCCGCTGCGCAAGGACTTCTTCATCGCCGACGACTCCGCGCGCTCCCCCGGCCAGGGCGTGCGGCACATGGAACAGGTGCATGCGCCGGCCGAGTCGTCCGCGCCCATCCGGCGCAGCCGGGCGAGGTAGGGCCGGCGTGACCACCCAGATCCCGTCCCTGGACGACCCCCGGGTCCTGGTCCAGACGCCCGCCACCATCTACGACGCGATCCCGCCCTACGCGCCGCGCACCGAGCGCGAGGCCGAGTTCTACACGCTGCGGGACGGCGAGATGCTGGTGAACATGGGGCCACAGCACCCCTCGACCCACGGGGTGCTCCGGCTCGTCCTGAAGATCGAGGGCGAGCGCGTGTCGGACCTGGATCCCGTCCTCGGCTACCTGCACCGCGGCATCGAGAAGCTCGGCGAGAACGCCGACTACCACCACGCGATCTGCTACACCGACCCGCTCGAGTACATCAGCTCGCTGTTCAACGAGCTGGCCCCGGTGATGGCGTTCGAGCAGCTCCTCGACCTGCGTGTCCCCCGCCGCGCCGAGTACATCCGCGTCCTCAGCTGCGAACTCCTCCGCATCGCCAGCCACGCGCTGTTCATGGGCTGGATGGCGCTCGACCTGGGCGGCCTGACCCCCATCCTCTACGGCTTCATCGAGCGGGACGAGATCGTGGAGATGCTGGCCGCGCTCACCGGCCAGCGGATGCTCTTCAACTACATGCGCATCGGCGGCGTCAACGGCGATCTGAACCACGAGTTCCTGAGCCGCCTGGGCGACTGGATGAGCCGCGCGCTGCGGGAGATCGAAGCCAACACCACGCTGCTCAACGAGAACGAGATCTTCGTCAAGCGGACGCGCGGACTCGGCGTGATCGACCGGCGGATGGCGCTCGGGCTCGGGCTGACCGGGCCGAACGTGCGCGCCTCGGGGATCCCCTACGACGTGCGGCGGGCCCATCCGTACGGTGTCTACCCGGAGCTGGAGTTCGACATCCCCACGCGGGACGAGGGGGACTCGTACGCGCGGTACATGCTCCGGGTGGACGAGATCAAGCAGAGCATCCGCATCATCGACCAGGTCCTCCACCGGATGCCCGACGGGCCCGTCATGGCGAAGGTGCCGCGGCGCATCACCCCGCGGCCGGGGCGAGCCTGGGCGGCCATCGAGAGCCCGCGCGGTCAGTACGGCTGCTACGCGATCAGCGACGGCACCGACCAGCCCTACCGGTTCCGCATCCACGACCCGTCGTTCGTCAACCTGCAGGCGGTGGTGCCGCTGATGCCCGGCAACCTCCTCGCCGACACGATGGCGGTCATGGCCAGCCTCGATCCGGTGATGGGCGGGATCGACAAGTGAGCGTGGTCGTGCGGCCCAGCGGCCGCCTCTCGCCGACCGGCAGGGTCATGGTGCCCGCCCTCGGCGTGCTCGTGCTGCTCGTCGTGGTGCTGCTCGCCGGCATCGGGACCGGGATCATCCCGGCGATCGTGATCTGGATCGGCGGCGTGCTGCTGGCCAACATCGCGATCGTCCGCTTCGTGGTCGCCGCGACGGCGGTGCTGCTGTTCACCATCCCGACCGCGTTCGTGATCATCTTCATGGAGCTGAAGGTCATCGCCTTCATGAACCTGCGGATCGGCCCCAACCGGGTCGGGCCGTGGGGGACGCTCGCGTCGGTGGTACACGGCCTGAAGGTGCTCTCGAAGGAGGACTTCACGCCGACCGGCGCGGACGTCAGCGTGTTCACGCTGGCGCCGGTGGTCACCTTCGTGGCGAGCGTGATGGCGTTCATGGTGCTCCCCTTCGGCCCGGGGCTCTTCGGCGCCGATCTCAACGTGGGGATGCTCTACTTCTTCGCGGTCGGCGGCCTCGGCGTGGTGGGGTTGCTGATGGCCGGCTGGTCGAGCTTCAACAAGTACTCGCTGCTCGGCGGCCTGCGCAGCGCGGCGCAGATGGTCAGCTACGAGATCCCGCTGACGCTCTCCGTGGTGGGCGTGATCATGCTGGCCGGCACCATGAGCCTGAACGGCATCGTGCAGGCGCAGTCGGGGAGCTTCCTCGACTGGTTCGTGGTCCGCCAGCCGCTGGCGTTCCTGGTCTTCTTCATCGCCGCGACCGCCGAGGCCAACCGCACGCCGTTCGACCTGACCGAGGCCGACAGCGAGATCGTGGCCGGCTTCGCCACCGAGTACAGCGGGATGCGCTTCGGGTTCTTCTTCTTCGCCGAGTACGTCAACGTCTTCCTGCTGTCGGGCCTGGCCGTGGTCCTGTTCTTCGGCGGATGGACCGCGCCGGTCCCCTGGCCCTGGCCGGTGCACATCCTCGTGGCACCCGGTGAGCTTGGGCTGGGCCTGCTCGCGATCGTCATCCTGGCGCCGCTGGTCGGCTCGACGCTGCTGGCGCTGCCCCTCTGGATGCTGCGGTCCAGCTGGCCGTTCTGGCGCGCCTGGATCCTGGGCCTGGTGCTGTTCACGCTGCTGGCGATCGGCGCGATCGGGATCTACCTGCTGATCAACCTCGACGCGCTCCTCGGGATCGTCTGGTTCTTCGCCAAGTCCTACGTGTTCGTCTTCACCTTCGTGTGGATGCGGGCCACCCTGCCGCGCATCCGGATCGACCAGCTGATGGGCCTGGCCTGGAAGTGGCTGCTGCCCGCCTCGCTGGTCAACCTGTTCCTCACCGCGCTCGCCATCCTGGTGGTCCACCCATGAGCTTCGTGCCCGGGCTCGGCATCGTGAAGGGGATGACCCTCACGCTCCGCCGCTTCTTCCAGCCGAAGGTCACGGTCCAGTACCCGGAGCAGGTGGCGCCCATTCCGCCGCGCCACCGCGGCCGGCTCCAGCTCCTGTACGACGAGTGGGGCGCGCTGAAGTGCGAGACGTGCTTCCAGTGCGCGATGGCCTGCCCGATCGAGTGCATCGACATGGGCGGCACGGACACCAAGGACCGGTTCCACGTGCACTGGGGTCCGCCCGAGCAGTACGCGGAGCGCCGGGAGGAGCTGGCCCTCCGCCGCTCCGGCCGCCCCGTCCCCGACCCGGCGTTCGCGTCCTTCAGCCCGCTCGACACGTCCGACCTGGACCGGCTGCTGGAAGCCGAGGAGTACGACCCGGCCCGGATGCTGCCGATCCTGGAGCAGACGCAGGCGCTGTACGGGTACATCCCCGTCGCCGCGATCAAGCACATCGCCAACGCGACCGGGGCCTGGTACGCGGAGGTGTACGGCACCGCGTCGTTCTACGGGCAGCTCCACCTGGAGCCCCCCACGCGACACACGATCGGGATCTGCCGGTGCCCGGCGTGCTCGCTGTTCGGCGGCGGCGCGATCCGCACCGCGCTGGAGCAGGCGCTCGGCGTGCCGCTCGGCGGCACGACCCTCGACGGTTTCGTCTCGCTGGAGCCGGACGACTGCCACGGCGAGAACGGCGGCGCCCCGTGGGTCACCCTGGACGGCGCGCGACAGCCGGGGATCACGGCGGCGGGGGCGGCGCAGCTGGCCCGGTCGCTGGCCGGGCCGGCGCCGGCGGGGCGTGCCTGATGGCGACGATCCTCGCCACCCCCGGGGAGTGGACGCACGTCACGCTGGCGGGCGCCGGGCAGTACGACCCCGACGAGGGTCTGGCGGCCGCGGAGCGCGCCGGGGCATGGTCGGCGTGGCGCCAGGCCATGACCACCGGCCCGGAGACGCTGGTCGCGCTGATCGACCGGGCCGGCCTGCGGGGCCGTGGCGGCGCCGGCTACCCGACCGCCGCGAAGTGGCGGGCGGCCCGCGCCCAGGACGACACGGTGCGCCACGTGGTGGCCAACGGGATCGAGGCGGACCCGGGAGCCCTGGTGGACCGCACGCTGATGGAGCTCGACCCGCACGCGGTGATCGAGGGCGCGGCCCTGGCCGCGTACGCCGTCGGGGCCCACGCCGTCCACGTCGCGGTGAAGGCCGGCTACCAGCTCGCGGTCGAGCGGCTGCGCGCGGCGGTGGCCGCGGCGGAGGATGCCGGGTACATCGGCGTGAACGCCATGGACCGCGGCTTCGACCTGCACGTGGAGGTGCGGCCGCTGCAGGGCGCGTTCGTGCTCGGCGAGGAGACGGTCCTGATCCACGCCCTGCAGTCCGACCGCGGCATGCCCGACCAGCGCCCGCCGTACCCCACGGCGCGCGGCCTGGACGGCCACCCGACGGTCGTCAACAACGTGGAGACCCTCGCGTCGGTGCCGTGGATCGTGCGGAACGGCGCGGAGGCGTTCACGGCCGCCGGCCGCAACGGCCTGGCGGGCACCAAGCTCGTGCAGCTCTCGGGCACGGCACGCCACGCCGGCATCGCCGAGGTCCCCATGGGCACGCCGCTCCGCGAGGTCCTGGAGCGCGTGGGCGGCGGGATGGCGGCCGGCAGCACCCTCAAGGCCGTGCTCGTGGGCGGGCCCGCGGGAGGCTTCCTGCCGGAGTCGGCGCTGGACACCCCGCTCGACCCGGCCGCGCTGGAGGCGGCCGGCGCGATCCTCGGGTCGGGCCAGATCCTGGTGGTCGACCAGCGCGCCTGCATCGTGGAGCTGGGGCGCCTCATGGAGCGCTTCATGTCCGACGAGTCGTGCGGGAAGTGCATCCCCTGCCGGATCGGCACCCGCCGGCTGTACGAGCTGGCGGAGCGTGCCACGGCCGGCCGCCCGCGCCCCACGGATCCGCAGCTCCTCCAGGCCCTGTCGGCGGACGTCCGCGACGGGTCGCTGTGCGGGCACGGGATCTGCGCCCCCAACCCGCTCACCAGCGGGATGCGATACTTCGCGGACGAGTACGACGCCCATTTCACCGCCGGAACGTGTCCCGCCGGCGTGTGCCAGCCGCTGCGCGTGACCACCGTCGCGGCGACGACGGCCCACTGATCGGGTGACAGCATGGCCGACCTGATGGAGATCCGGACCGCGCCCGAGACGCTCGCCGAGCGGATCCTCGAGACGCAGTCACCCCAGCGCCCCCAGTCCGCACCGGCGTTCACCATCGAGGTGGACGGGCGCCAGGTCACCGGGCGCGAGGGGCAGACCATCCTGGAGGTCTGCCGGGACAACGGCATCGAGATCCCCACCCTCTGCTACGAGCCCAAGCTCCCCGGGTTCGGGGCCTGCCGCATGTGCGTGGTGGAGCTGGAGGGGGAGGAGCAGCCCCCCATCAGCTGCGCGCGGGCGGCGGAGCCCGGCATGGTGGTGCGGACCCAGACGCCGCGCATCCGCGAGATCCGC
This sequence comes from Chloroflexota bacterium, assembly GCA_021790375.1. GTDB lineage: Bacteria > Chloroflexota > Limnocylindria > Limnocylindrales > CSP1-4 > JAJYNJ01. The sequence continues at coordinate 8,676 of JAJYEB010000050.1, forward strand.
CACACCAACCTGGAGCTGATCTTCAGCGACCACAATGCCTACTGCCTGCCGCCCTGCCAGAACAAGTGCCCCAGCCACATCGACATCCCGGGCTTCCTGAAGGCGAACACCGAGGGCGAGTTCGTCGAATCGGCGCGGATCTTCAAGCGCACCATCCCCTTCCCCAGCATCCTCGGGCGCGTGTGCCCCGCGCCCTGCGAGGAGCACTGCCGTCGCGACGAGGTGGACGAGGCGATCGCGATCCGCGACAGCCACCGCTACGCCGGCGACCAGGTGCTGCGCCTGCAGGCGGAGGGGCAGAAGGCGCCCGTGCCGTTCGAGCTGCAGGCGAAGAGCGGCAAGCGCGTGGCGGTGATCGGGAGCGGCCCCGCCGGTGCGTCCGCGGCGTATTACCTGCTGATCGACGGCCACGACGTCACGATCCTCGAGCGCGACGAGAAGCCGGGGGGCATGCTCCGCTACGGCATCCCCGAGTACCGGCTTCCCAAGGACAGCGTGGTCGACGGCGAGTACCAGGCGATCCTCGACCTGGGAGGCCGCTTCGAGTGCGGCCGTGAGCTGGGCAAGGACTTCACGCTCGACGACCTCCAGAACCAGGGCTACGACGCGGTCTGCGTGGCCATCGGCTGCTACGACACGAACAAGCTGGGGATCCCGGGCGAGGACGCGGACGGCGTCCTGGACGGGCTCGAGTACCTGCGGACCGCCACGCTCGGGCTGCCGTACCCGGGCCACAAGGGCAGCCGCGTGGTGGTCATCGGTGGCGGCTTCACCTCGATGGACTGCACCCGGACGTCGCTCCGGCAGGGCGCCACCGAGGTGACCCTGGTCTACCGGCGCGACATGAAGGAGATGTCGGCCTCGAGCGAGGTACACGAGGCGATCGAGGAAGGCGCCCGGGCGATCTTCCAGGCCGCGCCGACCCGCGTGGTCACCGACGGCCGGAACAAGGTCACCGGCGTGGAGTTCCAGCGCATGCGGATGGGCGCGCCCGACGCGT
>JAJYEB010000051.1 GCA_021790375.1 Chloroflexota bacterium
CGTCGCAGCCCGCGGACCAGGCGGAGGGGCCGCAGCCGGGCACTCCGGGAACCGGCGGCGAGCAGGCCGGTGGCTCGTGGGGGCCGTGGGGACCGCCACCGCCGGTCGGCTCCGACTGGCACACGGTGCGGGCGTACGCGCGCGCCCAGCGCCGGGCCCAGCGCGCCTACTGGCGGCAGCAGCGCTGGAGTGGTGATCCCGGCACGGCCGGGCTCATCTTCGGCGTGCTCCTGGTGCTGGTCGGGGGCGTGTTCCTGATCGGCCAGACCCTCCCGAACTTCGACACCACCCTCTTCTGGCCGGTCGCGCTGATCGTGGTCGGCGCGCTTCTGCTTGCCGGCGCGTTCCGCCGCTGACCCGGACGCCACGCGGGCCGACGGCGGGCCGGGGCACATGGGCCGCGACAAGCTGACGCCCAAGATCATCCTCGAGGGCACCCGTCTCACCCACAAGACGGACATCGCATTCGCGCTCAACGAGCACGAACGGATCGTGGGGCCGCGTCGCTACCGGTACCACTCGCCGCTGATCTCGGCCGAGTGGTGCGGGTTCTCCCCGACTCCCTGGGGCCGCGGCCTCATCAACTACGCCCCGGACGAGGAACCGCGGGCGATGGAGACGTACGCGACGTGGGCGCGACTCTTCGAACTGCTCCCTCACTACTCGTGGATCGTGGATCGCTTCCACCTGTCCACCCGTGCGCAGCAGCTCGTGTCGACCGGCCGTGCCCCGGACTTCGGCTGGCTGGAGGACCGGATCCGCCCCCTGGGGTTTCACGTCGTGCTGTGCACCCGCCACCCCGACACGTTCGCGGCGGCGCGCGAGCGACGGCTGGCCGTGTCGGGAAAGCCGGGGCAGTACGACGATCTGGCGGTGTTCGTGGCCGAGCAGGACCTGCTGCGCCGGCTCGCCGCGGAATCGACGCTTCCGGTCCTCGAGCTCGACGTGTCCGACGACGACGTGGACGGCGCGTGCGAGCGGGTGGCCGACTGGATGGCGTCGACGGGCGGGCTCTGGGCGCCCGCAGGGTGGGAGCGGCCGGCCGGCTGACGGACGGGCTGTGGCCCGGGTCACAGCCGGGAGCGGGCGCCGGCGGCTGCCGGGCACCCTCTCACCTCACAGCGAGCGTTCGAGGATCTCGGTCAGCTCGTCGGCGGCCAGATGGATCGGGTTCGCCTGCATGCTGCTCGCGCCGGTGGCGCGCTCCACGATGCCGGGGATGTCGGCCGGGGTGATGCCGTAGGAGGCCAGGCCCGGGACACCCAGCGCCTCGACCAGGCCGGCCAGCCACGCCACCGCGTCCGACGCGGCGGCGTCCGCGCGACCGGTCACGATCCGGGCAATCTCGTCGTACCGCCCGAGCGCCTCGGCCTCCGGCGCGCGCCCCCGTAGCGCGCGTACGTTGACGTCGACGACGGCCGGCAGGAGGCGGCCGCAGATCGCCCCGTGCGGGGCCCTGAAGGCACCCCCGATGGGCGCCGCGAACCCGTGGGCCGCCCCCAGACCTGCGTTCGCCAGGGCCAGGCCGCCGAACAGCGCGGCGAGCGACATGTCGTCACGGGCCGCTCGCACGTCGCCGGGTCCGCCCTCGTACGCGCGGAGCAGCGAGCGAGCCGCCAGGCGCATCCCGTCCCGGCAGATCGCGTCCGTGATCGGGGTTGCCCGCGACGAGGTGAACGGCTCGACCAGCTGGGTCAGCGCGTCCAGCCCCGAGCCGGCCGTGACCGCGGGCGGGAGCGAGTCCGTCAGCGCCGGATCGACCAGCGCGACCCGGGCGAGCATCAGCGGGCTGCGCAGGCTGACCTTCAGGTGGTGCTCCGGTGACGCCAGGACGGCGTTGCGCGTCACCTCGCTGCCCGTACCCGCGGTGGTGGGAATCGCGATCCAGGGGAGTGCCGGGTGGCCGAGGGGGCGTCCGGCCCCGATCACCTCGAGGTGGTCGAACAGCTCGCCGCCTTCGCCCAGCATGGCCGCGACGGCCTTCGCGGTGTCGATCGCGCTTCCACCGCCGAACCCCACGACCAGGTCACATCCGGCCTCCCGGGCGCGCTCGATCCCCTCGCGGACCAGGTCGACCGTAGGCTCGCCGGGGACCGCCAGCCGCTGAGACGCCACACCGGCCGCATCCAGCGCGCGGACCAGTCCGGCCGCCCGTGCCGGCGAGGCGCCCGTGACCACGAGCGCCCGCCTGCCGAGGTCCGCTGCCAGGCTGCCGGCCCGCTCGAGCACGCCGCGCCCGTAGAGGATCCGGGTGGCGGTTGCGAACTCGAACTGCACGGACGAGAGGGTAGCGCGGTCCACACACCTTGCGGGCGATGTGCGCCTCCCCGCCTCGACCGCGCATCATGTCGGTCCGCAGGCGCACCATGTCGCTGAAACAGGCCGGCGGGCAGCGGAGGGACCGATGAGCGAGGACGAGCAGCGAGGCCGGCGTCCCGCCGCGTCCGGCGACGCGACCGGACCACGCTCCGCTGCGGACGCGTCCGGGATCGACGCCGCCCTCGAGGTCCTGGTCGAGGCCCCCGGGCAGAGGGGAGAGGCGCGCGGGGGCACGCCGCCGGCCGGCCTCGCCCGGCGCTACGGCGGGCCACTCGCGGTGTCGCTTCGGCCGGACCGCCCCACCGTCATCGCGAACTTCGTGGAGAGCCTAGACGGGATCGTGGCATTGGGAACGGGCCCCCGCGGAGGGGGTTCCGAGATCAGCGGGGCCTCCGAGCCGGATCGCTTCGTGATGGCGCTGCTACGCACGCTGGCCGACGTGGTGGTCGTCGGGGCCGGAACGTTCCGGACCGCGCCCCGGCACGAATGGACGCCCCGGGGCATCGCGCCACGGTGGGCCGGGGACTGTGCTGCCTGGCGGGCACAGCTGGGGTTGCCGTCAGAGCCGGCGATCGTGGTGGTCTCGGCCAGTGGCGACCTGCCACCGGACCATCCCGGCTTCTCGCGCGAGGACGGGCGCGCGTTCGTCGCGACGACCGGCAGCGGTGCACGGCAACTGGCGCATCGGGGATTGCCCGCGCGGGTCCGGGTCGAGGTCGTCTCGGACGCGCCGAGGATCGAGCCGGGCGCCCTGCTGGGGTTCCTGTCGCGGCTCGGCACGCGCCTGGCGCTCTGCGAGGGCGGGCCACACCTCCTTTCGGGCCTGCTCACCGCGGGCGCGGTCGACGAACTGTTCGTGACCGTCGCCCCGCAGCTGCTCGGGCGGGGGCCCGGTGCGGCGGCCCGCCTGGGGCTGGCGGAGGGCCACGCCTGGGATCCCCGCGAGGCGCCCTGGGGGAGCCTGCGCTCGGTCCGGCGAGCGGGCTCGCACCTCTTCCTGCGGTACGGGTTCGCGGGTCAGCGAGGGCCGGCACCGGCCCAAGTCCGCCCGGACGCAATCGGGCCGGGCCTACCCTGAAGAAGGGCTGGACGACGACGGGGCCACTGTTATGATATGGATAACGTCCGCACGGCGGACCCAAGATTAGACCCCGTTCGGCAACACGACACTCCTCTCTCGGTTCTCGCGAGACGGTCGCGGGGGCCGGACGAGAAGGAGTGTTTTCGTTGTACCAGGACAAAATCCTCACGTGCGCCGACTGCGGGCAGGAGTTCGCGTTCTCGACGAGCGAGCAGCAGTTCTACGCTGATCGCCAGTTCAGCGAGCCGCGGCGCTGCCCGTCGTGTCGCGCCAGCCGCAAGGCCAGCCGCGGCGGCGGATCCTACAGCGGCGGTGGCGGGGGATCGTACAGCGCCGGCGGCTACACCGGCGGGTCGATCGGCTCGTACGGTGGCGGGTCGGGCTACTCGAGTGGTGGTTCCCGCGCGCCGCGCGAGATGTTCACCGCGACGTGCTCGAGCTGCGGCCGCGAGGCGAAGGTCCCCTTCCGCCCCACGTCCGGCAAGCCCGTCTACTGCAACGACTGCTTCGCGAGCCGCCGCGGGTAGTCGTCTGGCGGGGGCCGCGCAGGGCGGCCATCGAGTGGAGCCACACTGATCGGGCTCCGATACCGAGCCCGGCGAGCGATCGCCGGGCTCGTCGATTCCGGACAGGATGCGGCCGGGAGGAACGACATGCCGACTGTCGCGCCGTACGGGTCGTGGCGCTCGCCGATCTCGGCCCAGGAGGTCGCCCGCTCCGGGGTCGATCTCGGCGAGGTCCGGATCGACCTCGATGACGTCTACTGGGCGGAGAGCCGACCCGTCGAGGCGGGCCGCGTGGTGATCGTGCGCAGGACGCCGGACGGCCGCACGGCCGACGTGACCCCGCCTGGGACGAACGCGCGAAGTCGCGTCCACGAGTACGGCGGCGGCGCCTACGCCGTCCGGGACGGCGTCGTCGTCTTCGCCGAGTTCGCCGACGGCCGCCTCTGGCGGCAGAACGCGGCAGCCGACCGCGCGGGGGATCCGCGCCCGCTGACGCCGGCGGCGCCGGACGCCGGGCTCCGGCACGCCGACCCCGTCATCGATCCTGCCCGGCGGCGGGTCGTGTGCGTGCAGGAGGATCATCGGGAGGGCGGCGAGGCGCGCAACCGCATCGTCGAGGTCGCGCTCGACCCGTCCGAGGGTGAGCCGGTGTCCGAGCCGCGCGTGCTGGTGGCGGGTCACGACTTCTTCTCGAACGCGCGCCTGGACCCGGCCGGCCACCGGGTCTGCTGGCTCGCCTGGGACCACCCCAACATGCCGTGGGACGGGACGGAGCTGTGGGTCGCCGATGTCTCTGCCGACGGAGCGTTCGAAAACGCCCGGCGGGTGGCGGGCGGCCCGGGCGAGTCCATCTTCCAGCCGGAGTGGTCACCCTCCGGAGCCCTGCACTTCGTGTCGGACCGGACCGACTGGTGGAACCTGTACCGGCTCGACGACGTGTCGGCTGCCGAGCCGGGGATGCCGGCCGGGCGTCCGCTCGCGCCGATGGACGCGGAGTTCGGCCAGCCGCAGTGGCAGTTCGCCATGGTCACGTATGCCTTCGTCGGACCCGAGGAGATCCTGTGCCGGTTCACGCGCGATGGCACGTGGCGGCTCGGGCTCCTCGACGAGGCCACGGGAGCCATGCGACCGCTGGATCTCGGCGGAACGGTGTACGGGTCCATCGCGGCCGGGTCGCGCGGACGCGCCGTGCTGACAGCCGCCTCGCCGACGCGGGGAAGTTCCGTCGTCCTGGTCGATACCGTGTCCGGCGAGTCCCTCGTCCTCAAGCGAGCTTCCGACGACGCGCCGGACGAGCGGTTCGTCTCCGTTCCCGAGCCGGTCGAGTTCCCCACGGAAGAGGGGCAGACCGCGCATGCCCTCTTCTACGCGCCGAAGAACCCCGATTTCGTCGCGCCGCCCGGAGAGCTGCCGCCACTCCTGGTCAAGGTCCACGGCGGCCCCACCGCGATGGCCAGCTCGGCGCTGAACGCGGAGCTCCAGTTCTGGACGAGCCGGGGGATCGCCGTGATCGACGTGAACTACGGCGGCAGCAGTGGATACGGGCGGCGGTACCGCGAGAGGCTGGCCGGCCGCTGGGGAGTCGTGGACCTGCACGACGTCGTCGGTGCGGCTCGGCACATGGCGGCGCTCGGGCGGGTGGACCAGACCCGCTTCATCATCCACGGCGGCAGTGCGGGCGGATACACGACGCTCTGCGCGCTCACGTTCACCGACGCGTTCCAGGCCGGAGGCAGCTACTTCGGCATCGGGGATCTCGAGATCTTCACGCGCGAGACCCACAAGTTCGAGTCACGCTACATGGACCGGCTGGTGGGGCCGTACCCCGCGATGGCGAACGTCTACCGGGAGCGCTCGCCGATCCATTACTGCGAGCGGATCTCGTGCCCGGTCATCCTGCTGCAGGGTCTCGACGACCGCATCGTGCCCCCGGACCAGGCCGAGCTCATGTTCGAGGCCCTCCGCACTCGCGGCGTCCCGGTCGCCTACCTCCCGTTCGAGGGAGAGGGGCACGGGTTCCGAAAGGCCGAGAACAGGGTGCGGTCGCTCCAGGCCGAGCTGACCTTCTACGGGCGCATGCTGGGCTTCGAGCCGGCCGACGACCTCCCCCCGCTTCGCATCGAGAACGCGTAGTGCCACGCAAGGTGGCACGGGGACATGCGAGGATGGCGCCATGCAGACCGCCGTCAGCCTCACCGCCGATCGCCTCGTCGTCGAGCACCTGGAGCTCGGCGACCCGGACCTGGTCAGGTTCGTCTCGGAACGGCCCGAGGAGGATCGCCCGGAGCTGATCGAGCGTGCGCTGCGCATCGGGCTGCTGGCCGTCCGCGACGCCGGGCTGGCCGTCAACGTCGACGTGATCGAGAAGGAGTTCGGGCGGCTGGTGGCCCAGGTCGACGAGCGGAACGAACGGGCCGGCCAGGCCCTGGCGCAGGCACTCCGCGACACGTTCTCGGAGGATGGAGGGAAGCTGCCGCGGACGCTCGAGCGCTTCCTGGGCGACCAGGGCGCGCTGCGCAAGCTCGTCGCGGACCTGTTCGACGAGAGCCGACGGGATTCCGCGATCGGACGCCTGAACGACCTCCTCGGCCGGTATTTCGATGGAGACGGGAGCCGGCTGGCGCAGCTGCTCGATCCCACCCGCATGGGGTCGCCGCTCTACCAGTTCCGGAGCGAGATCTCGAAGGGGTTCGAGGACCTGGCGGGACGCATCCAGGCGCTCGAGAAGGTCGCCGACGCCCGTGCGTCGGAGCGCGCGAAGTCCGCGGCCAAGGGCATCGACTTCGAGGACGTGCTCGAGGGGCTGCTGGGGGAGATCTCGGCCGGCCTGGGAGACGCCGTCGAGCGGACGGGAACGCTGCCGGGTGAGACGATCAAGGCCAAGAAGGGCGACTTCGTGCTCACGGTGGATCCGAGCCGCACGCGCGGCGCGGACCTGCGGGTGGTGATCGAGTCGAAGGACCGGGCGATGAGCACGCGGCAGGTCATCGAGGAACTCGCCGCCGCCCGGCAGAACCGGTCGGCGCAGGCGGCGGTCATCGTCTTCACCCCCCTTCACGCGCCGGCGAACGTGGACCCGCTCGCCATCGTCGGACGGGACGTCTGGTGCGTGCTCGACCCTGTCGCTCCCGACCGGCTCCCCCTGGAGTGCGCGGTGCGGCTCGCCCGGATCTTCGCGCTCGACGCGATGCGGGACCGGCCGGTCGAGGTCGACGTGGCGGCGGTGGATCACGCGCTCGACGGGATCCGGACCCAGCTGTCGGCGATCCAGGGGATGAAGGCGAGCCTCACGTCCATCACGAACGTGACCGGGAAGGTCTCGGCGGACCTCGATGGCCTGCGCGTCGGGATCCTGCGCAGCGTGACGCAGATCGAGGAGGAGCTGAAGGCGGCGACCGGCGACCGTGTCCAGCGCGCGACCGCGTAGCCGGGGTCAGAGCGCGCGGGTCAGAGCGCGCGCAGCGTCCCGATGAGCCGGTCCCAGGCCCGGGCGTTCGGAAGCTCGCCCGCGGAATCGGGCTCGAACGGAAGGATCGGCAGGACCCGGTCCGCGTGCCCCTCGACGCGCGCGGCCAGGGCGTCCGGCAGGGCATCCGCCGGCCCGGCCACCGCGACCAGTGCCAGCAGCTCGTCGTCGACCAGCGCGGCCATCTCGTCCCAGCGACCCGCCACGGCCAGCCGCCCGAGCCGCTCGCCGACATGCCCGCGGTCGTGCAGGTCCAGCACGCCCCGGTAGGTCGGGGTCGAGGCATAGAAGGCGATCCGCGCCCTCACCTGCTCGAGCATGGCGGCGTCGTCGGTGGGCGCTAGGAAGACCGGCACGATGCGCTCGACCCGCGGCCCGGGTCCCGGCACCGGTGCCGCGGGATGCCCGCCGGATGGTTGCGCGGCACCGCCCCTCGCGCTCTCCCGGGTCGCTCCGGCCCAGCCCTCGTCGAGGGCCGGCTCGAGCACCTCGGCCAGGTACCGCGCGGTGTGGAACGGGTGGACCTGGAACCCGTCCGCGACGCGACCGGCGAGGTGCGCCAGGCCGGGCCCCACGCCCGCGATCGAAAGGGGGATGCGGGGCCGCCCGGGGGGCGGCTCGAATGCCAGCGACGGGGGGCTGAAGAACGACGGCATCAGCGAAAGATCCAGGTGCTCCGAGCGGACCCGGAACGGCACGCCGTCCTGCCACGTGGCCCACGCGGCACGGATCGCCGCGATCCACTCGGCGAGGCGCGGCGCGGGCGCCGTCCAGGGCATGCCGAAGCGCCGCTCCACGTGCGCGCGCACCTGCGTCCCGAGCCCCAGCTGGAAGCGCCCCCCGGAGAGCGCCGCGAGGTCGAAGGCGGCCTGCGCGAGCACGACCGGGCTGCGGGCGAACGCCACCGCGATGCCCGTCCCCACCTCGATCCTGCTCGTCGCCGCCAGGGCAAGCGTCGCGAGCACGAACGGCTCGTGCTCGGTCTCGGCCAGCCACATCGCATCGAGGCCGATCGCCTCCGCGGCCCGGGCGAGCCGTGCCGCGTCGGTCGGCTGCGGGCTGCCGGCGGGGAGGTCGACCTTCATGCGACGCCCCGCGTGCCCGTCACCCGGCGTCCGCGATCTCGAGGCGGATCCGCTTGTTGATCCGCCCCTTCGACTCGTAGCCGGTGACGCGGATCCGCCCCACCTCGCGCGTGTTGGCCACGTGGGTCCCGCCGTCGGCCTGCAGGTCCAGGCCCACGATCTCCACCGTGCGCACCTCAGTGATCCCGGGAGGCAGCAGGTTGATCTTGGTGCGGATCAGGTCGGGGATCGCGAACGCCTCGTCGCGGGGCAGGACACGCACCCGGATGTCACGCGCGACCGCCAGCTCGGCGTTCACCTTCGCCTCGATCTCGCCGACGAGCTCGCCGGACATGCGCTCGAACTCGAAGTCCATGCGGCCCGCGCCGGGCTCCATGTTCCCGCCCGTCACCTGCGCCCCGTAGTCGCGCCAGACCACCCCGCACAGCGCATGGAGGGCCGTGTGGGTGCGCATCAGGAGGTGCCGGCGCTCCCAGTCGATGTCCACCCGGACCCTCGCCCCGGGCTCCGGGCCGTCCCCCGGCTGGATGCCCGCCAGCAGGTGCACGATGTCGTCGCCGGCCTTCCGTGCGTTCGCCACCTGCCAGCGCTGGCCGCCCCACACCTGGTCCAGCGCGAGCAGCGTCCCGGAATCGGCGGGCTGACCGCCGCCGCCCGGGTAGAAGACCGTGCGGTCGAGCCGGATCAGCAGGCCGTCCGGCGTCGCCTCGACCGCCTGGACCGTCGCCTCGCAGGATCGCGCGTAGGCATCCCGGTAGCAGATCGCGTCGGTCATCGTCTCCCTCCGGACCGCGACCCGGGCCGACCCAGGCTCACTGGATGGTGAAGGTTCCCTTCATGCCGGCCTGGTAGTGGCCGGGCACCATGCACCCGAAGCCCAGCGGGGCGCTGGTGTCGCTGAACGTGTAGTCGAACTCCTTCGTCCCGGAGGCGAAGTCGCCCGTGCCGGTGAGGTTCGCGATGTTGCCGGCCTCGAGGTCGCTCACCTTGCCCACGTAGAAGTTGTGGACGAACCCGGCGGTGTTGGTGATCCTGAAGTGGTAGGTCTGCCCCTTCTGGACCGTGATGCTGCTGACCACCTGCCCCGCCGGGTTGGTGATCTGCAGCGAGGACGTTTCGACGAGATCGATCTCGTTGGCGGCAGTTCCGCCGG
>JAJYEB010000052.1 GCA_021790375.1 Chloroflexota bacterium
CTGCCGGCACGCCCGCTCGTGCTACAGTCGCCCGCATGGACGAGGCCTGGCGCACGGCCCGGGAGCGCTGGGAGCGAGAGCGGCTCGACCCCGCGCTGGGGCGCAACCCCGAGCGGCGCTCCCACTTCCGGACCCTCGGCGACATCGAGGTGCGGCGCCTGTACACGCCGCTCGACCTGGACGGACGGGATCCCCTGGAGACGGTCGGGTTCCCGGGCGAGCCGCCGTTCACCCGCGGGATCCACGTGACCGGATACCGGGGCCGCCTGTGGACCATGCGGATGTTCGCCGGGTTCGGGTCCGCCGAGGACACCAACGCCCGGTTCCACCAGCTGCTGGACGCCGGCCAGACCGGCCTGTCGATCGCGTACGACATGCCCACCCTGTACGGCTACGACACGGACGATCCGCAGGCCGAGGGCGAGTTCGGCACCTGTGGCGTCGCGGTCAGCTCGCTGGCGGACATGGAGATCCTGCTCGACGGCATCCCGCTGGACCGCATCTCGACGTCGATGACGATCAACGCGCCGGCCGCGCCCATCTGGGCTATGTACATCGCCGCGGCCGAGAAGCGCGGCTTCCCGCGGGCCATCCTCGAGGGGACCACGCAGAACGACATCCTGAAGGAGTACATCGCCCAGAAGGAGTTCCTGTTCCCGGTCGAGCCCTCGATGCGCCTGGTCGCCGACACCATCGAGTTCGGGACCCGCGAGCTGCCGAAGTGGAACACGATCTCGATCAGCGGCTACCACATCCGCGAGGCGGGGGCCACGGCGGTCCAGGAGCTGGCCTTCACGATCGCCGACGGCGCGGCCTACGTGGAGGAGGCGCTGCGCCGGGGCCTGCGGGTGGACGAGTTCGCGCCGCGGCTGAGCTTCTTCTTCAACGCCCACTCCGACTTCTTCGAGGAGATCGCCAAGTACCGCGCCGGTCGTCGCATCTGGTACCGCCTGATGACCGAGCGCTGGCATGCGGAGAACGAGCGGTCGACCTGGATGCGCTTCCATGCCCAGACCGCCGGGGTCTCGCTCACCGCCCAGCAGCCGCTGAACAACCTGACCCGGGTTGCCGTCCAGGCGCTCTCAGCGATCCTGGGTGGCGCGCAGTCGCTGCACACCGACGCGTACGACGAGGCATGGGCGGTCCCGTCGGCCGACGCGGCCCTGCTCGCGCTGCGCCAGCAGCAGGTGATCGCGGCGGAGACGGGCGTCGCGAGCACCGTGGACCCGCTGGGCGGCTCCTGGTACGTGGAGACCCTCACCGACGAGGTCGAGCGACAGGCGTGGCGGTACCTCCAGGAGATCGACTCGCTGGGCGGGATGACGGCGGCCATCGAGGCCGGGTTCCCGCAGCGCGAGATCGCGGATGCCGCGTACCGCTACCAGCAGGAGTTCGACGCGGGGGAACGCCGGGTGATCGGCGTGAACGAGCATGCCGACCCCGACGAGCAGCTTACGATCCCGTTGCTCGAGGTCAGCGAGGACAGCAGGCAGCGGCACCTGGCGCGCCTGGCGCGCGTGCGGCGGGAGCGCGACCCGCGTGCCGTTGAGTCTTCCCTCGCCCGGTTGCGCGAGGTGGCGTCGCGCCCCGGCTCGACCGGCACGAATGTCATGCCCGCGCTGATCGAGTGTGCCGGCGCCTACGCGACCCTCGGCGAGATGTGCGACGTGTTCAGGGCGTGCTACGGCGAGTACCGCGAGGCGATCGCGGTCTGACCTGCTGGTCGGCGCCGGGAGGCGGGATCCGCGCCAGCAGGTTCGCCGCGAAGCGTTGCGCCGAGCGCAGCGTGCCCCCTGCCCAGTCGGCTCCCAGGTCCGCCGCCGCCGCGCCCGCCCCACCCGACGCGCCGGCCCCAGCCGACACGCCGGCCCCACCCGACGCGCCCGCCGTGTCCGCCACGCCGGCCCGGTCGGCCGCGCCGAGCACGCGCCCCCCGACCATCACCGCCGGGGGCCGGGGCATGGCCCGCAGGGCGGCGACCGCGTGGGCCACCTCGCCGAGGTGCTCGGGAAGGGCCGCGCTCAGGGCGACCAGATCGCACCGCTCGCGCGCCACGTACCGCACCAGGTCGTCGACCGGCACGCTCTGGCCGAGGTACGCGACGGACCACCCGCCCTCCCGCAGCAGGTGCTCGAGCAGGATCAGCCCGATCGCGTGCTGCTCGCCCTCCACCGTGGCCAGCACGGCCGTCGGGCCGATCCGGTCGGTCGGCGACGGCGCCGGTGCCACGTCCTCCAGTGCCCGGATGAGCGTCTGGGTCGCGCGATGCTCCTCGCTGACCGTCCAGCGACCCTCGTGCCAGCCTTCGCCGACCAGCCGCATCGCATCGCGGACCAGCGTGTCGTAGACGTCCTCGCGCGTGCGTCCCCCGAGGGCGACCCGCAGGGCCCAGGTGACCAGGTCATGGTCGCCCTCGACCAGCAGCCCGGCGAGCATTTCCGCCGTCACGACGTCGGGGGGAAGCCGATCGGTGCGCCGGGGGTCCACCGGGGGCAGAGACGGGGCCCGGCCGCGTTCCTCGTTCACCGCCGCACGATAGCACGCAGCCTGCGGCGCGTAGACTCCGGGCCTGGAGGTGACGATGGCCGGCGGTGTGGAGCTCGCGGCCCGGGTCGAGCAGGCGGCTGCCGCGATCGAGGGCGTGCAGCGGCAGGCGGAATCCACGGGCGTCCGCTACGCGGTGGCCGGCGTGCCGTTCGCGTTCGTGTCGCGCGACCGCGCGGTCTTCCGGCTCCGGCCCGACGTCGCCGAGGCCGCGCTCGGAACGCCGGACGTGCGCGCGCCCGACCTCGGCGCCGGCTGGGTGGAACTGGTGCCTGCCGAGCTCGATCGCTTCGCGCTGGATCGCGCCACGAGCTGGTTTGCCGCCGCGGCGCGGTACGCGGCCGAGGGCGCACCCGGGCGCCTGACGCACTGAGATCCTGCGCCGGACTGCGCGGGAGGAGCCCGACCGGGCGCCGGACCGGAGTCCCGTGCCGGCATGATGGAGGAGGGGACCATGTACGTGGACGCGCTCTCGTTCCTGGAGGACGAGCGGGAGGCCTGGGCACCGTTCGAGGCCCTCGGCGAACTCCCGGATGCCGCCCTGGAGCGCCCCATGCCGGAGGACGGTCCCTGCCACGGGTGGTCGGGGCGCGACCTGGTCGCGCATCTCGTTGCCTGGCAGCAGGTCGCTCTGCAGGTCGCCCACGAGCTGGCGCTCGGTGACGAGAGCCCCACCATCGCGAGGACCAACGCCGAGTGGGACGCCTCCGGCGGTGACGCGATCAACGACGGCATTCGCGAGGAGTGGCGCGCGCTCCCGCTCGAGGAGGTGCGCCGTCGCCTGGCGACGGTCCCGGGCGAGCTGCGGGGCTACCTCACGGTGGTGCCCGAGACGCGGTGGGTGAAGAACCCGCAGCGTCTGCAGTTCTTCATGAACCAGACGCTCGACCACTATCCGGAGCACCGGCCCGAGCTGGAGGCGATCCTGGCGGAAGCCCGCGGCTGAGGGTGCGGAGGGACGCTGCGCCGGAAGCAGCGCGCCGGGACTCTGCGCCGGCGGCAGCGCGCCGGGACCACGCGCCGGGAGCTCCGGGCCGCGGGCTCCGCGCCGGGGCTCCACGCGACCTCGCGGCAAGAATCGAAACGGCCCGGTTCCGTGGGGAGCCGGGCCGTCGTCGGGCGGGAGGAAGCGATCAGGAAGGCTGCGTGGTGACCGCGTACTTGGCGAGGTTGAACGCCTGCTCCAGCTGGTCGGCGGGCCGGAAGCCGACCACGCCCACCGGGGTCTCGCCCGGGCGGAAGAACGCGATGGTCGGGATGCTCATGATCCCGAACGTCTGCGAGGTCATCGGGTTGGCGTCCACGTCGAGCTTCACGAAGTCGACGGCGTCCCCGTACTTGGCGGCCAGCTTCTCGATCTCCGGCGCGACCAGCTTGCAGGGGCCGCACCATGCCGCCCAGAAGTCGACGACGACCGGCTTGTCGTTGTTCAGCACGGCCTGCTCGAAGTCGGCGTCCGTGACGTGCTTGATGTTGGACATGTCCTGGAAGGTTCCTTTCCCCCCGCCCAGCGGGGCCTCCACGCCCGACCTGCCCGGCCGGGGCCGTTGTGCCCTCAGCGGGCGAACGTCTGGATGAGCCGGTACGCGTCCAGGACCCGGGGGTCCGTGAGGCGGTAGTACACGGTGTTGCCCTGCCGCCGCGTGGACACCAGGCCCGCGCTGCGAAGGACCGCGAGGTGCTGGCTCATGTTCGGCACCTGGCACCCGATCTCGTGAGACAGCTCCGAGACCGAGCGCTCGCCGTCCGCGAGCACCTCCAGAACACACAGCCGCTTGGCGTCGGCCAGCGCCCGCATGACGGCGGTGTACCGCTGCAGGTCCTGGTCGGCCGAAAGCGTCGGCGTGTTCATCGCAGTGATCCTCTCACAACTTGCGCAAATGCGCAAGTAGGCCGCGGCAGGATTCTGCAACCTCGGCGGCCAGGCGCCGTCTGTTGCGCTCCCGGCCAAGGCCGGGCAGACTCCGCTGGTGCGGATCGAACATCCCCTGCATGGCTTCCCCCCGCATCGCGCGTCCCTGCGGCGCGCGGCGCTCGTGGTCGCCGCCGCGGCCATCGTGGCCGGGTGCGGGGCGATCGCGCCGCCCCGCGGTGGCGACGTGGTCGCGGGGGCCGTCCCCGCCGGGGTTGCGGCGGGTGCCGCCCCTGCCGGCGCGACGCCCGACGGCGAGGTGCGACAGACGGCGACACCGTCTCCGTCGCCGGCCACGCCGACACCGGCGCCCGAGGCCACACCGCTGCCCACCGCGTCGGAGGCCCCGGCGCAGCTCGCCGTCCGCTGGCCGAGCCCGATCCCCGGCGTCCAGCCCAGCCCCACCTTCGCCCTGCAGATCCCGATCCTGATGTACCACCGGATCGTGCCGGCAGGGCTGGCGGGCGATTCGCTGCCGGGACTGGTGGTGTCCCCCGAGCTCTTCGACGCGCAACTGGCCGCGCTCCACGCCGCGGGCTGGCACACCGTGACGGTGGCGCAGATCAGCCAGGCGCTCCAGCTGCACCGGACGTTCCCGCCGCGGACGTTCGCGATCTCCATCGACGACGGCTGGGACGACGGGTATCTCTATGCCCTGCCGATCCTGCAGCGGTACGGGTTCCACGCCACGTACTACGTGGTCGCGGGCCGGGTCGGTACGTGGCAGAACGTGCTGACGCCGGCCGAGCTGCGCACGCTCGTGGCGGACGGCATGGAGATCGGCGACCACACCATGAACCATCTCTCGCTGCCGTCGCTGTCGCCGGCCGCGCTGCACTACCAGGTCGAGACCGCGGCCGAGCTGATCGATAGGTTCGTGGGCGAGCGGCCGGCCACGCTCGCCTATCCGGCGGGCCGATACGACGCCGAGGTCGTGGCGGAGGTCCAGGCAGACGGGTTCGGCCTGGCCGTGATCGAGGGTTCGGGGGCGTGGGAGAGCGCGGCGGACCGCTTCACCGTGCCGCGAGCGCGGGTCTCGCCGTCCACCACCCCGGCCGGCCTCCTGAACCAGCTGCGAGCGCTGGAGCCGGGGTCCTGACCCGGGGCCGGGGCGCCCCGCGCGACCGGTGCGGCGCGCATCTCGGGTAGCATGCCGCGGTTCGTCCGAGCATCACGAGGTTGCTGGATCCATGGTGTCCCCCCACGAGCTGGCAGATCCCGAGCTTCGCAGGGATCGGCGCATCGTCGTGTACGGGCTGGGGCTCATCCTGCTGGTGGGTTTCCTGCTCTTCCTGCCCGATCTCGTTCCCGGGTCCGCACGGCAGGTCGTCTCCGACCTGGCGCACGCCCGCATCGTGTCGGTGGCGCCGGTGCAGAGCGGGGCGCAGCCGACGGCGACGGTGATGGTGGTGGACGGGGCGGATGCGGGGATGCGCGTGACCGCGGTGCTGCAGGGCCCCAGCAGCCAGCTCCAGCTGCCCGACTACCGCGCCGGCGACGAAGTGGTCCTCTCGATCGACCATCAGCCCGGCGCTCCCACCACCTACACGGTGATCGACCGCTGGCGCCTGCCGCTGCTGGGCGTCCTGGCGACGGCGTTCGTGGTGGCGGCCGCGGCGATCGCGGGCTGGCGGGGGCTGCGGGCGGTCGTATCGCTCGCCCTGACCGTCGGGTTCGTCATCCGGCTCCTGATCCCGCTGCTCCTCCTCGGCTGGAACCCGGTGGTCCTCGCGGTCGTCTTCGGGATCGCCGTGACGGCCCTGAGCTTCATGCTCACCCAGGGACCATCGCGGACCACGATCGCCGCCCTGATCGGCACCAGCGCCGGTCTGCTGGTCACGGGAATCCTCGCGCTGGCCGTGACGGCCGCCGCGCAGTTCACCTCGGCGCAGGGCTCCGACCAGGTCGTGACGCTCGGGCAGCTGGTGGGCAACCGCATCGACCTCAGCGGGCTGCTGCTGGCCGCGGTGATCTTCGGCGGGCTGGGCGTCCTCAACGACGTCGCCATGAGCCAGGCCGCCACGGTGGAGGAGATCGCCAGCGTCGACCCGACTCTGCGCGCCCGCGACCTGTTCGCGCGCGCGATGAACGTCGGGGTCGCACACCTCGCGGCCACCATCAACACGCTCGTCTTCGCCTACCTCGGGACGGCGCTCCCCCTGCTGGTGATCCTCGCCATCCAGGTCAGCTCCTTCAGCGCCGCGATCAACCAGGAGGTGATCGCGGTCGAGGTCGTGCGCACGCTGGTCGGCAGTCTCGGGATCCTCGCCGCGGTGCCGCTGACCACGGCGGTCGCCGCGTCCTGGCAGGGTCGACCGGCGGACCGGCCGGCGCCGGCGATGGCGGGAACCGGCGGTCTCGAGGGCTGAGCGGCCGCCCGCGTCCGTCGGGCGCGTCACGCAGTCGGCAGGGCCGCGGCCGTCGTCGGACCGGGGTGTGTCGCGGCGGTGGCCCCGCCTACGAGCGCGGATCGTGCCCGGTGACGACGGGGAGGTCCGAGCGTGCCCGGAGGTGGAACGCGACGCCGTACACCTCCTGCGTCTCGGGGTCCCGCCTGGGAGCGGCGGTCAGGCGCCACTCCTCGGCACCCAGGCGGATCCAGCGCGCGAGCGGCCGGCCCGGGCGAAGACCCGGTCCAGCAGTGCGAACGCCGCAGGGGGCAGTCCGACCAGGCCCTCGCGTGCCGGTGGGCCCACCGACTGCGCACCGAACCTTGCCACGAACGCGGGGTTGCCGTAGACGACCAGGTGCCCCGGCCCACTGCAGAGGGCGGCCGGCCTGGATACGTTGCCGCGGCCCTGCTCACGCATCGGCCGCAGGCTTCGGCGGGAACGCCAGCCGGCCCGTCGCCGCCACCCGGCCCAGCATGCGGGCGGACGGCCGCACCGTGCGCCGCTGCGTCGCCCGATCGACGCCGATCAGCCCGAAGGTCATCTCGTAGCCGCGGGCCCACTCGAAGTTGTCCAGCAGGCTCCAGTGCACGTAGCCCCGGAGCGGAACGCCCTCCCCGAGCAGGCGGTGCAGCGAGGCCAGGCCCCCGGCGATGAACTCCACGCGCTCCGTATCGTCGGCGGTGGCCACGCCGTGCTCGGTCACGACGATGTCCTTGCCGGGGTACATGCGCGCGACGCGGGCGACGGTCCACGCGATCGCCTCCGGGCGGAACTCGTACCCCATCTGCGTGGCGCGGACCCCGTCGCTCGCCACGGCCGCGGGTGCCCTGCGCGTCTCGCGTCCCACGATCCACGGGACCGCCAGCGCCTCGATGCGCGGCACCGCCAGCGCCGCGCGGACGAGGGGGGCGGCGATGGCAGGGACGTCCAGCCGGACCCGGGTGTAGGTCTGCACGCCGATGAAGTCGTCCTCGGCGCTGGCTTCCAGGAAGGCGTCCTCGTTCATGCGGCGCAGGTAGTCGATGACCGGACGGCCGCCCGCGCTGGCCTCCCATTCCTGCATCGAGTGCGTGGCCCCGGCGCGCGCGGAGGGGCGCAGTTCCTTCACGGCCGCCCGGGCACGGCGATGTGCCTCCACCAGCCCACCGATCGCCGTCCGCCAGGAGCCCACGTCCCGGGTTCCCGGGGGGAAGCCGAGCGCGCCGAGGTAGCCGCCGAACGCCACCACGCCGGGCTCGTTCACGGTGCAGTACCAGTCGACGGCATCGCCCAGTGCCCCGACCACCTGCCGGCAGTACCGCTCGAACAGCCGCGGGGCATCCGCCGCGAGCCACCCCCCACGGTCGGCCAGCCATGCCGGCAGCGTGAAGTGGTTGAGGGTCACCATGGGGACGAGCCCGTGCGATCGCGCGGTCTCCACGACCCGCCGGTAGTGGTCGATCGCGGCCGGGTCGAAGGTGCCGTCGGAGGGCTCGACCCGCGCCCACTCCACCGAGAAGCGGTACGTGTTGAGCCCCAGGTCCGCCAGCAGCGCGATGTCCTCGGGAAAGCGGCCGTAGTGGTCGCAGGCGGTACCGCTCGGCTCCCGGCAGGGCGTGCCCGGCCGGCGCTCCCAGGCCCACCAGTCGCTGTTGGTGTTGTCCCCCTCGACCTGGTGGGCGGCGGTCGCCGCGCCCCACAGGAAGCCTTCGGGGAAGACGAGGTCGCTCACGGGCTGAGCATACCGAACGATCCGGACGGCGCCCGCGAGCGGATCGCGCCGGCGAGCCGGGCCGGCCCACCGGTGACCGACCAGCAGGCGGCGGACGAGTAGGCGATCCCGCCGATCACGTCGACCAGGTAGTGATCGCCCAGGTAGATGATCGCGAACCAGGCGGCCACGGCGTAGGCGAGGACGAGCCACCGCGCGCGCCCCAGGACGCGGCGTGCCACGAGGTACGCGAGGAACGGGTACGCGGCGTGGATCGAGGGGAACGAGGCGATCTGGTCCGGGCTCAGGTTCCCGAAGGCCAGCCCGAAGACGGCGCGGCCGTCGAGCCCGGCGCTGTCGACCAGGGTAGCGAAGGCGGCCGGCTGGAGGTAGGAGATCAGCGGGTGGCCCCCCGGCCCGGGGACGTAGCCGTGGGCCGCGGCCCACCACGGTGGAGCCACGGGCAGCAGCAGGTACGTGATGAACGCCGCGATCGAGAGCACCACCAGCGCGGCCACGAAGTCGTAGAAGGCGGACCGGTGCCACAGCCACAGCCAGCCCGCCACTGCCAGCGGAAGCGGGACGTGCAGGACGTACAGGATCGTGGCGGCCACGGCCAGCGGGTCCAGCCCGTGCAGCGGGTGGAACGCGGCCTGGAGGATCCCCGTGGCCAGCTGCCCTCCGAGCAGGTCGCGCTCGACGCCGATGATGCCGGCCACGTGGACCATGGCATCCAGCGTCGCCTGGTAGCCGCGGATCAGCTCGTAGGCCAGCGCGATGACCACGAACGGGATCCAGTCCCGGAACGGCAGGCGCCTGCGAAGGGCGAGCACGGTCACGAGCGCCGCCCCGATCGCGAGGACCGCCGGCGTGAGCTCGACGCCACGTTCCAGCGCGAGGCCTGCCAGCACCGCTGCGTAGGCGACCATCGACACGAGCAGGATCCGGTCGTTG
>JAJYEB010000053.1 GCA_021790375.1 Chloroflexota bacterium
GCGTCGCCTTCGACACCCAGGTCGCGGCGTACATCCTCAACGCGACGCTGCGCAGCCAGCCGCTGGTGGACGTCGCGTTCGAGCGGCTGGGGCTGCAGCTCCCGTCGCCGTCGGGCCTGGAGCCGGCACATGCCGCGGCGATCGAGGCGCTGGCGGTGGCGGCCGTCCGCGGGCCCCTGCGTGACGCGCTCGCCGCCGAGTCGCTCGATCGGCTGTACGACGAGATCGAGCTGCCGCTGATCCCCGTGCTGGCCGGCATGGAGGCGACCGGGGTCGTGATCGACCGGGAGGAGCTGGCGGGCCTGAGCGCGCGGTTCGGCGAGGAGATCGGCCGGCTCGAGGCGGAGATCTACGCCGATCTCGGCCACGAGTTCAACCTGGGGAGCCCGAAGCAGCTGGAGCAGGTGCTCTTCCACGAGCTGAACCTGCCCACGGGCAAACGCACCAAGACGGGCTACTCCACCGACGCCGCCACGCTGGAGGGGCTGAAGGGCGCGCACCCCATGATCGAGAAGCTGCTCGACTGGCGCGCCTACACCAAGCTCAAGAGCACGTACGTCGACGCGCTGCCGGGCCTCATCGATCCGGAGACGGGCCGCCTCCACACCACCTTCCACCAGGCGGTGGCCGCGACCGGCCGGCTCAGCTCGTCCGACCCGAACCTGCAGAACATCCCGATCCGCACCGAGCTCGGCCGGCGCATCCGGCGCGCGTTCGTCGCCGGGGACCCGTCACTGACGCTGCTGGCCGCCGACTACAGCCAGATCGAGCTGCGCATCCTGGCCCACGTGTCGGGTGACGAGCACCTGCGCGAGGCGTTCGCGCGCGGCGAGGACATCCATCGCGCGACCGCTGCCCGCGTGCTGCACAAGGACCCGGCCGACGTCACGTCCTCGGAGCGCTCCATGGCCAAGATGGTGAACTTCGGGATCGCCTACGGGATGAGCGACTTCGGGCTGTCGACCCGGGCGGGGATCCCGCAGCAGGAAGCCCGCGAGTTCATCACGACCTACTTCGCCACCTACAGCGGCATCAGCTACTACATGCTCCACATCAAGGACGTGGCGCGGACCCAGGGCTACGTCACCACGCTGCTGGGCCGGCGGCGCTTCATCCCCGAGCTGCAGGAGCGCAACCCCAACCTGCGGGCGGCCGGGGAGCGGATGGCGATCAACATGCCGATCCAGGGGACCGCTGCGGACGTGATCAAGCTCGCGATGATCCGGATGGCGGACCGACTGCGCAGCGAGGGGTTCCGGGCGCGGATGCTGCTGCAGGTGCACGACGAGCTGCTGTTCGAGGTGCCTCGCGACGAGGTGGCGCGGCTCGCGCCGGTCGTGCGGGAGACGATGGAGGGGGCGCTCCCGCTGGATGTCCCGCTGACCGTCGACATGAAGTCGGCCGACGACTGGGAGTCGATGACGCCGCTGCCGGACGAGCTGCCCGCGATCTGAGCGGGGCCGCCACGCCGCCGAGCGGGCTCTGCGGCCGCTATCGGCGGGCCTGGCACTGCGCTGAGAGAGCCGGAGGGCGCGCAGGGCGGGCCCGCGGGCGCGCGAGCGGCCCGGAAAGCAACGGAGGGCGGTGGGCTGGCAGGCCTCGCCGCCCTCGGGTTGCTCGGGCTATTCGGATCAGGCGTGGTGCTGCGGGTACCCCTCGTCGGAGTGGGTGCCGGGCCACCAGTGCCGGGCGTCGTCCACGGGGCGAGAGTCGGAGCCGAGCTCCGCGGCAAGCAGCACGAACGCGAGCACGACGAGAAGGATGAACGCGAGTGATTCCATGCCCTGAACTGTATTCATCCCACTTGATCAGAGCAAATCCAAGTGGTTCAATAGATGATCATGGAAACTGATCATTGGACCGACCTGGAGCTCCGTCACCTCCAGAGCTTCCGCGCCGTCGCGGAGACCGGCTCGTTCCACGCCGCCGCCGACCTCCTGGACTACACGCAGTCCGCGGTCAGCCAGCACCTGGCCGCCCTCGAGTCGATCGTCGGGATGCGGCTGGTGGAGCGCTCCCGCGGACGCCGGACCATCGAGCTCACCGAGCCGGGGCGGCTGCTGCTGCGACATGCCGAGGCGATCGTCGCGCGCCTCAGCGCCGCCCAGGCGGACCTGCGCTCGTACGCGGAAGGCGCGACCGGCACGCTGCGGGTGGGGACGTACCAGAGCGTGAGTGCCCGCCTGCTTCCCCAGCTGGTGAGCCGGTTCGCGACCGCGTGGCCGGGGGTCGAGGTCCAGCTCCACGAGGATCACGACGACGTGGAGCTGCTCTCGTTCATCGAGTCGGGCGAGCTCGACCTCGCGTTCACCGTCCTGCCACTGCCTCCGGGGCCGTTCGACGTCGTGGAGCTGCTGCGTGACCCGTACGTGCTGATGGTGGCGGCCGGTTCGCCGCTGGCGGGCCACGCCGGAGGTCCGGTGCTGCGCGAGCTGGCCGGGCATCCGCTCATCGCGTTCCGGGGAGGCCGCACGGCGGAGCTCGCGGAGGAGCACCTGCGGCAGAACGGGTGCGAGCCGCGGGTGGTGTTCCGGTCGGACGACAACGGCACCGTCCAGGGGATGGTCGCCGCGGGCGTCGGGTCCGCGCTCGTGCCGCTGCTGACGGTCGACGCGGACGACCCGTCGGTGGTGCTCGTGCCCACGGGGGTGCCGCCGCGGATCATCGGGCTGGCGTGGCATCGCGACCGTCACCGCTCGGCGGCGAACAGGGCGTTCGTTGACCTGGCACGCGAGGTCTGCGCGGCGGTGCCGGTCGAGATCCCTGGTCCGGCGGCATAGCGCCACCCGGTCCGCCGATGGTGCCGCGTCCCACGCCGTGACCGCCATTGAGTACGCTTGAGCCATGCCCGAGCTTCCCGAGGTCGAGACGATCGCGCGCGACCTGCGTCCCCTCGCCTCCGGTCGCACGATCAGCGCGGTCCGGATCGACTGGCCGCGCATCGTCGCGCACCCGGACCCCGAGGCGTTCGTGGCCGGGCTCCTGGGCCGCCGGATCCTCGGCGTGGAGCGACGGGCGAAGTGGCTGCTTCTCGACCTGGACGGCGGCTCGGTGCTGGCGATCCAGGTGATGATGACGGGCCAGCTCTTCGTGGTGCCTGCCGCGGCTCCGGCTGATCGGCACGTCCACCTGTTGATCGACCTTGACGACGGTCGCCAGTTGCGCCTGCGCGACATGCGGAAGTTCGCGCGCGTGGGGCTCTACCGGCGGGATCCGGCGGGCCGCGTGCTGCGGGACGCGGGTGGACGTGAGCCCGGGGACGTCTTCGCCCGGCACGGCCCCGAGCCGCTCGCTCCGGGCTTCACCCTCGCCCGCTTCCGCGAGCGTGTGCGCGCTCGCCGGGGCCGGCTGAAGCCCCTGCTCCTGGACCAGTCGTTCGTGGCCGGCGTCGGCAACATCTACGCCGACGAGGCGCTCTGGCGCGCGCGTCTGCATCCGCTCCGGACGGTGGCCACGCTGCGCCCCGACGACGAGCGCCGGCTCTACCGCTCGCTGCTGGATGTGCTGGCCGAGGCCGTGGAGCGCCGCGGCAGCTCGATCGACGACTACACGGCCCCGGAGGGGGACGGCGAGATGCAGGATCACCTGCAGGCGTACCAGCGCACCGGGCTTCCGTGCCTCCGGTGCGGGCGGCCGATGCGCCGGATCACGGTGGGCCAGCGAGGGACCCACTTCTGCTCGTGGTGCCAGCGGCTTCCGGCAGTCGACCGGGCCGGGGCGGCCCCGCTGCTGAGCGGGCAGCGCAATCGCAGCGCCGATGAAGCGCGCCCGGGCCCCCGCTGGACCGAGCTGGCGGGGGAGGGGACGCTGGGGTTGACTCCCGACGAAGCTGCGCGCGCCGCCGCGAAGACGCGTGGCGGGGCCGGGCGCCTCGCTGCCGACGCCGCGAAGGCACGTGCCGAGCGCACCCGCCGCGCGGCGGAGACGCGCCGCCGCAACGCCCGGGCGGGTGCCGGAGCCTGACGTGTCCATCCTCCGCTTCGAGCACGTGCGCCGCGAGATCGGGACGTTCGTGATCCTCGACGACGTGACGGTCGCGATCGCCCATGGCGACCGGGTCGGGCTGGTCGGGGTGAACGGCGCGGGCAAGACCACCCTGCTGCGCCTGGCCGCGGCCCTCGACGAGCCCGACGCGGGGAAGGTCGAACAGAAGCGCGGCCTGCGGGTCGGCATGCTGGCCCAGGAGACGAACCTCGACGAGCGGTTCGCCTCCGCGCCGACGCTGCGCGCGGCCGTCCGGTCGGGTGCCGCCGAGACCGAACGGCTGGAGCGTGAGCTGGCCGCGGTGGAGGCCGCCGGCGCCGCGGCCGTCAGCTCGCCCCGCTACGCCGACCTTCGCCACCGCTTCGAGGTGCTCGACGGGTACCGGCTCGACCAGCACGTGGACGAGGCACTGGACGGCCTGGGCTTCGAGCGCGACCAGTGGGATCGACCGCCGACCGGGCTCTCCGGCGGCGAACAGACGCGTGCTGCGCTGGCCCGGCTGATGGTGGCCGACCCCGACCTGCTTCTCCTCGACGAGCCGACCAACCACCTGGACATCGCGGCCCTGGAGTGGCTGGAGCTGGCGCTGGCCCGACGCACCCGGGCGCTGCTGGTCGCGTCGCACGACCGTGCCTTCCTCGACGCGGTGGTGACGCGCGTCTGGGAGCTGCGCGACCGGCACCTGGAGTCATTCCGGGGCGCGTACAGCGCCTACGCGGTGCAGGCCGCGGCGCGGGACGCCCAGCTGGCGAAGCAGGCCGAGTCGGCGCAGGACGCAACGGCCAGGGAGCTGGAACTCATCCAGAACTACCGGAGCCACCGCAACTACGCGAAGATGCACGAGCACGAGCGGCGGCTGGCGGCGATCCGGCAGGTCGAGGCGCCCCGACCGGGACGTCGGATGCGGCTCCCGGTGGGTGCCCTCGTGGGGGGCGGCCCGGTCCGGTCGGGCGACATCGTCGTCTCCGTCCGGGACGCCGTGGTCGGGTTCCCGCCGGCTCCCGGGTCCGGGGACGGGACGCCGATCCTGCGGATTCCGCGCCTGGAGGCGCGCCGGGGCGACCGCGTGGGGATCGTCGGGCCGAACGGCGCCGGCAAGACGACGCTGTTGCGGACGGTGGCGGGCGAGCTGTTCCCGCTCGACGGCGTGGTCCGGATCGGGCACGGGGTCCAGCTCGGGTATCTCGCCCAGCTGCGGCTGGCGGCGTTTCCCGGCGAGACGGTGCTGGACGCGCTGCTCGACCGCGTGGACCTCGGGTCCGGCGAGGCCCGCGGCTACCTCGCCCGGTTCCTGTTCCGCGGCGACGACGTCCTCAAGCCGGTCGCGGAGCTGTCGGGAGGCGAGCGGTCACGGCTCGAGCTGGCGCTGCTCGGGATCTCCCCGGCCAACCTGCTGCTGCTCGACGAGCCGACCAACCACCTGGACATCCCGGCGCGGGAGGCCCTGGAGGGCTTCCTGCGCGAGTCGCCGGCCACGCTGCTGATCGTCTCCCACGATCGCCGGCTGCTGGAATCGACATGCGGGTCGTTGTGGGTGGTGCAGGCCGGGGAGGGCGGCACGCCGGGATCGGCGGTCCCCTTCGATGGTGGCTGGCGCGAATGGAGGGCGGCCGTGGCCGGAGGCTGGACGGTCGCCGGCGCCCTGGAGGCCGAGGCGCACCGCTACGACCCGCGGTCGGCTGCCGGCCGGCAGCCGCAGGCGCGACACGCCGCCCTGGGCCAGATGCAGTACGAGGGTCGGCACGTGCCGGACGGGGGCGGGGGGACGGCGGCGAATCGGCGGTCGGCGGCCGAACGGGAGGCGACTGCCGGCGACCCGGCATCCTCGCCGGGGCGTCCCCCCCGACGCGCCCCGGGTCCGCGCGACGGCGGGCGGCTCCCGCCGCTCTCCAAGGACGCCTACCGGCGCCAGAAGGACGTGGTCGACGCCGACCTCACGCGCCTCGGCCTGCGGAAGAGCCACATCGAGCTCGCGCTGGCCGATCCGGTGGTCCGGGCGAACTTCGTGGAGCTGCGCCGGCTGACCAGCGAGCTGGTCGACGTGGACCGCGCGCTGTCCGCGGCCGAGGACGCCTGGCTCGCACTCGAGGAGCGCGCGCCGCGATGAATGCCGGCCCCGTGCTGAAGCCGGCCCCGCGATGAATGCCGGCCCCGTGCTGATCGGCCTGACCGGCCCGATCGGCTGCGGCAAGTCCACCGTGGCCGGCTGGCTGGCGTCCATGGGCGGGCGCCGCATCGACATGGATGCGCTGGCCCGCGAGGTGACCGCGCCGGGGACGGCGGCGCTGCCGGCGATCCGGCGACGCTTCGGGGACGGCGTGTTCGCCGCCGACGGATCGCTCGACCGGGCGGCGCTGGCCGCGATCGTGTTCCGGGATCCCGCCGCGCTGGCCGACCTCGAACGGATCGTGCATCCCTTCGTGCGCGAGCGACTCGTCGAGGAGGTGGCCTCCGCGGGCGCCGCCGGCGTCCCGTTCGTCGTGATCGAGGCGATCAAGCTGGTCGAATCGGGCATCGCGGCCGCATGCGACGCGGTCTGGGTGGTGGATTGCGGCCCGGAGATGCAGCGAGCGCGCCTTTCGGGGCGGGGCGTGGCGCCGGACGACGCGGAACGGCGGATGGCCGCCCAGGGTGCCGGCCTGGCCGAGCGGCTCGTGGCCCGCGTGATGTCGGAATGGCCGTCCGTGCCGGTGCGGCGCCTCGTCACCGA
The DNA here is from genome assembly GCA_021790375.1 of Chloroflexota bacterium. Lineage (GTDB taxonomy): Bacteria > Chloroflexota > Limnocylindria > Limnocylindrales > CSP1-4 > JAJYNJ01. Next base: position 6,695 of record JAJYEB010000053.1, read on the forward strand.
CGGCCCGGAGGCCGAGGTCCGGGCGGTGGTCGAGGCCGCGCTCGAGGAGGCGCTGGCGGACCGGGGCCGGTAAGGGACGCAGACGTACGTAAGGGGCGCAGGCGCCGGGCCGTCAGGCGAGCGGCCGCACCCGCGGCAGGAAATCGGGGCGCGGTCGCCCCTCGGCGCAGGCCACCCAGCCGAGGAGTTGGGGACGCGGGCCGAAGAGCACCAGCACGCGTTCTTCGCGGGCGGATGCGGGGCGCAGGCCTCCGTTTGTGCACCAGCCGCTCGACGATGCGCTCGCGGAGTCGCCGCCGCCCGAACGCGAACTGCGGGAGCCCCTGCACGTCTTCGACGTCGAGGGCCTGTGACACCCACGGCCCGGCCGCCCCACTGCCGGGGCAAAATAGTGCATCTGTTCTAACCGGACTCCGTGCTGTTATCCTCTGTCCGTGCCCCGGTTCAAGCTCGTCGCCCCCTTCCAGCCGACCGGCGATCAGCCGCAGGCCATCGACCGCCTCGCGGACGGTCTCGCCCGCGGGATGAAGCACCAGACGCTGCTGGGCGCGACCGGCACGGGCAAGAGCCTCGGGTGGAATGAGCCGGTCCTGGTCGGTCATCAGGACGCCTACGGAGCAGTCCGTTGGACAGTCGAGCCGATCGGGCCGCTCATCGACCGCGAGCTTGCCCGGTTGTCCACGTCATCCGACCGCCACGGTACTGCCACGGCGTCGCCGGAGGGTGACGGCGGGGGCCTGGTCGTCGCCACGATCGATCCGTCGACTCATGCCACAGTCGTCCGACCCGTGACTGCTGTCTCGCGGCACGCCAGCCCGGCAAGTCTGTTCCGCGTGACAACCACCGATGGTCGGTCAGTGACCGTGACGGGCGACCACAACTTCGTCCGCCTCGGAACCGACGCGACCCTCACCCTCGTGGAGACGCACGATCTCGTGCCCGGCGATCAGCTGCCCCTGCCGGGGCGCCTGCCGTCCCCGACGGAGCCGTTCCGGAGGATGGACACTGCTCCGGTCGTGGCGGACGCCAACTGCTACGTCGCAGGGGTGCCTGTCCGCGCAGGTGACATGGCCCCTTCCGCGCGTCACCACCTGGCAACCGGAAGTCGCACCGCGATCGCGGCCATCGGCCCTGGGAACGTGGCCACGATGGAGCGCTTCGAGCCGACCGTAATCGGTGGGCGTCATGGCCCGCACACGCTGCCGGCAAGCGTAGCCCTCGACGACGGCTGGTTGGCCCTTCTTGGACTGTTCATCGCGGAGGGCCACGTCGCCGAGAAGTACGCCACGATTTCTCCGGGGCCGGAGACCGTGGACCTCGCACGACATCTGTTGCACGCGTGCGGTATCCGCTGGTTCGAACGGGGGCGGGATGAACTCGGCATTGGCTCGACGGTGGCAACCGCGCTGTTCAGGAACCTCTGCGGTAGCCGTGCCGGTGACAAACACCTTCCCCCATTCTGGGCGTCGCTCGAGGACGTCGCGCTCGGTCGCCTGCTGGCCGCCTACTTCGAAGGCGACGGGTGGATCGAGGATCGGGGCGTTGCCGTCTGTGCGACCACGAAGAGCGAGCGTCTCGCGAGCGAACTTGCCTATGCACTCCTCCGTTTCGGTATCGTTGCGCGCCTCTCCAGGACGCTGAAGCGGGCCCTCGGCACGTCACACTCCGGGGACTACTACTGGAACGTGCGCGTCTGCGGAGCCGAGGACGTGGGAGCGTTCGCCCGGCACGTGGGGTTCCTTGGCGCACGCAAGCGCGGACACCTGGCGCGAGTCGTCGAGACAGTCACCGGGGGCAACTCGGACGTCCTTCCGGCAGCGGCGGCCTCCTTCGTTGTGAACGCCCGGCTTGCGCTCGGCGTCAGCCAGGTCGAGCTGGCCAAGGTCAGCGGACTGTCGCGTGCCGCAGTCGGACTGATCGAGACGGGCAAGCGCGCCCTCAGGCGGTCGACAGGTCGGCGGCTCGCGGACGCGATTCGGCGGGTGGCCGAGGGGCACGATGGGATGGTTGCGCCGGGCGCGTTCGCAGCACTCGACACAATCGAGCGCCTTCTTGCATGCCGGTGGGCCACCGTGAGGTCGGTGCATCGAGTACGACCGCTCACGCCGTTCGTGTACGACTTGTCCGTGGCCGGCACCGAGACGTTCCTCGCGGGTTTCGGTGGGCTCGTCGTCCACAACACCTTCACGATCGCGTCGGCCATCGAGAAGCACCAGAAGCCCACGCTGGTCCTGGCCCACAACAAGACGCTCGCCGCGCAGCTCTACTCCGAGTTCCGCGAGTTCTTCCCGGAGAACGCCGTCGAGTACTTCGTCTCCTACTTCGACTACTACCAGCCCGAGGCGTACCTGCCCCGGAGCGACACCTACATCGAGAAGGACTCGAGCCGCAACGACGAGATCGACAAGCTCCGCCATGCGGCCACCAAGGCCCTGTTCGAGCGGCGGGACGTCATCATCGTCGCGTCGGTCAGCTGCATCTACGGCCTGGGCGCCCCGGTCGACTACGGCGCCACCGTCATCCGGCTGCGGGTCGGCGGACAGTACCGCCGGGACGGCGTCCTCCGCCAGCTGGTCGACCTGCAGTACCAGCGCAACGACCAGGCCCTGACTCGCGCCCGCTTCCGTGTCCGGGGCGACACGCTCGAGCTGCAGCCCGCCTACGACGACTTCGTGGTGCGCGTGCAGTTCTTCGGCGACGAGGTCGAGCGGATCGTGGAGATCGACCCGCTCACCGG